>JACMOG010000686.1 GCA_014378125.1 Vitreoscilla sp.
CGCCAGATGCATCCGTCGGTGCTGGCCGTCACCGGTCCGCACGCGACGCAGGAAGTGATGGACGCCGTCCACCTCAACCTGCCCAAGCCGCACGACCCGTTCATCGACCTGGTGCCCGATCCAGCCCGCAATTCGTTCGGCATTGCCGGCATCAAGCTGACGCCGCGCCACTATGCCTACCTGAAGATCAGCGAGGGCTGCAACCACCGCTGCACCTTCTGCATCATCCCCACGATGCGCGGGGACCTGGTTTCCCGGCGGATCGGCGACGTGCTCAAGGAAGCCCGTGCGCTGTTCGAAGGCGGCGTGAAGGAATTGCTGGTGGTCAGCCAGGACACCTCGGCCTACGGCGTCGACGTGCAGTACCGCATGGGCTTCTGGGACGGCAAGCCGGTGAAGACGCGCATGCTCGACCTGTGCGAGCGCCTGGGCGAGCTGGCCACGAAGTACGGCGCCTGGGTGCGCCTGCACTACGTGTACCCGTATCCGCACGTCGTCAACGTGATCGACCTGATGGCCGGCGCCAAGATCCTGCCGTACCTCGACATCCCGTTCCAGCACGCCCACCCTGCGGTGCTCAAGCGCATGAAGCGCCCGGGCACCGGCGAGCGCACGCTGGAGCGCATCCAGACGTGGCGCGAGAAGTGCCCCGAGCTGGTGATCCGCAGCACCTTCATCGCCGGCTTCCCGGGCGAGACGGAAGACGAATTCCAGGCGCTGCTCGACTTCCTGCGCGAGGCGCAGATCGACCGTGCGGGCTGCTTTGCCTACTCGCCGGTGGAAGGCGCCACGGCCAACGAGATCGAGGGCCAGCTGCCCCAGGAACTGCGCGAGGAGCGCCGCGCGCGCTTCATGGCGGTGGCCGTAGAGGTGTCGGGTGCCAAGCTCCAGCGCCGCGTGGGCGCCACCATGCAGATCCTGGTGGACAAGGCGCCGATGCTGGGCAAGAAGGGCGGCATCGGCCGTTCGTACGCCGACGCGCCCGAGATCGACGGCATCGTGCGGCTGCTGCCGCCCGAGAAGCTCTCGAAGCAGCTGAAGGTGGGCGAGTTCACGCGGGCGCGCATCGTCGCCACCGAGGGCCACGACCTCGTCGCGCTGCCGATCTGAAGATGGCCGGCGAGCGCAACGGCGACGGGCCGTCCACCCGGCAGATCCACCACGACTACGTGGCGCCCGCCGGCTTCGGCGCCGTGGCGCCCGGCGTGTTCCGCGCCTCCACGGTGCTGTTCGACAGCGTGGCCGCGCAGCGCGAGGCCAACTGGCTCGACAAGAGCGCCTACACCTACGGCCTGCACGGCACGCCCACGTCGTTCACGCTGGAGGCGCGCCTGGCCACGCTGGAGGGCGGCACGCACGCGCTGCTGGCGCCCAGCGGGCTGGCCGCCATCGCGCTGGTCGACCAGTCGCTGCTGTCCAGCGGCGATGCGGTGCTGATCCCGCACAACGCCTACTTCCCCAACAAGAACCTGGCCGCCCACGAGCTGGCGCGCTGGGGCATCGCGCATCGCGTCTACGATCCGATGGACGTGGCCTCGTTGCGCGCCGCGCTGGGCCCCGACGTGGCGCTGGTGTGGATCGAGCCGCCGGGCTCGGTGACGCTCGAGTTCCCCGACCTGCGCGCGCTGGTGCGCATGATACGCGCGCATGCGCCGCGCGCGTTGGTGGGCATCGACAACACCTGGGGCGCGGGCATCGCGTACGACGCGTTCGACCTCGAGCCCGGCGCCACGCCCGCGCTCGGCGCCGACCTGACGATCCACGCGCTCACCAAGTACCCGTCCGGCGGCGCCGACGTGATGATGGGCGCGGTGGTCACGCGCTCGAAGCCGCTGCACGACCAGCTGGCCATGACCCACAGCCGGCTGGGCCTGGGCGTGGGCCCCAACGACGTCGAGCTGGTGCTGCGCGGCCTGCCCACCATGGCATTGCGCTACGCCGCGCAGGACGCCGCCACGCGGCGGATCGCGCAATGGGCGCTGGGGCGCAAGGAATTCGTGCGGGTGCTGCATCCGGCCACGCCCGGGTCACCAGGGCACGAGCACTGGGTGGCGCAGTGCCGCGCGGCGGCCAGCCTGGTGACCGTGGAGTTCGGTCCGGCCGTCTCGGCCGAGCGCGTCGAGCGCTTCGTCGACGGGCTGCGGCTGTTCGGCATCGGCTGGTCGTGGGCCGGGCCCATGAGCCTGGCGGTGCCTTACCGCGCGGGCTCGGCCCGTGTGCCTGGCGTGCAATACGAGGGCACGCTGGTGCGGCTGGCGATCGGGCTGGAGGATGTGGAGGACCTGATCCGCGACCTGGAGGCCGGCCTCGACAGTCTCTAGTCCTTGGACGGCCCCGACACCTTGTGCCGCATCAACCGACCCTTTTCCCGCTCCCAGTCGCGCTCCTTGATCGTGTTGCGCTTGTCGTGGTCGGCCTTGCCCTTGGCCAGGGCGATGTCGGCCTTCACGTAGCTGCCCTTGAAGTGCAGGTTCAACGGCACCATGGTGAAGCCGCGCTGCTCCACCTTGCCGATGAGTCGCTTGATCTCCTCGCCGCGCATCAGCAGCTTCTTGGTGCGGTCGGCCTCGGGGTTGACGTGGGTGGACGCCGAACGAAGGGCATTGATGCGGCAGCCGATCATGTGGAGCTCGCCGTTCTTGATCACGACATAGCCGTCGGTGAGCTGCACCTGCCCCGCACGGATGGCCTTCACTTCCCAGCCCTGGAGCACCAGGCCGGCTTCATACGTCTCTTCGATGTGGTATTCGAACCGCGCGCGGCGATTCTCTGCGATGAAGGCGGACATGAGGGCGCTTAAAATTCTTCCATTGTATGAAGCACGTCAAGAAGTCCGTCCTGCTGTGGTACTCGGCCCGCGAAATGTACGAACTCGTGGTGAACGTGGAGGACTACCCGAAGTTCCTGCCCTGGTGCGAATCCGCCACCGTGCTGGAGCGGCGTGAGCCTGACTCGGCAACGGGCGCGCCCGCGGGCATGACCGCGCGCCTGGGCCTGTCGTACGCGGGCGTGCGCCAGTCGTTCACCACGCGCAACGAAGAGGTGCAGGGCGAGTCGGTCAAACTCAAGCTCGTCGACGGCCCGTTCTCGCAGCTCGATGGCACCTGGCTGTTCAAGCCGCTCAAGCAGCCCGACCCCGCCCAGCCGCCGAACCCGGACGAGCCGGTGGCCTGCCGGGTGGAGTTCGAGCTTTGCTACGCATTTTCCAACCGCGTGTTCGAGGCGGTTCTGAGCCCCGTGTTCGACCAGGTGGCCAACACCTTCGTCGATTCGTTCGTCAAGCGCGCGGCGCAGGTCTACGGTGACCGCTGAGCTGCGCGTCCAGGTGGTGTGGAGCCCGTCGGAGCGCGAGACCCTGAGCGTCGACCTGCGGCTGCCGCCAGCGGCGACCGTGGCCGCGGCGCTGGCCGCCACGGGCTGGCCCGCGCTGGAGAGCGCGGCCCGCGGCGACCCGGCCTTCGCGGCGGCGGGGCTGTCGGCGGCGGGGTGGAGCAAGGCGAGGGCGCTGGCGGAGTCGCCGCGCGGCGGCGACCGCATCGAGGTGCTGCGCCTCCTCCAGATCGGTAC
>JACMOG010000687.1 GCA_014378125.1 Vitreoscilla sp.
ACGGAGCTGGACTAGCGATTCGGCGCGTCCGATGACGCGGTCAAGCGCGTGTCGGACACCTTCGCCGCGCTGGGGCTCACAGTGCTCGCGGTCGACGCCGCCACGCGCAGCGTGAAGCTGGGCGGCCCGGTCAACATCATCGAGCAGGCGTTCCAGGTCAAGCTGATGCAGTTCGACGGCATCCGCGGGCCGTACCGCGGCCGCGTGGGCGCGCTGCACGTGCCCGCGGCGCTCGAGAACGACATCGTCGGGGTGTTCGGCCTCGACAACCGGCGCGTGGTGCGCCGCCGCCCCGATGGCGGCCGCAAGCGCCACGTGGTCGACCATACCGCCGCGCCCGCCGCCGCGAAGAAGCGCCCCTGGTTCTTCCCGGCCGAGCTGGCGGCCGCCTACGACTTCCCCGACGGCGATGGCAGCGGCCAGACCATTGGCCTGCTCGAGTTCGGCGGCGGCTACTTCGAGGACGACCTCAAGGCCTTCGGCAAGGCCGCCGGACTGGCGAGCCTGCCCACCGTGGTGCCCATCAGCGTGGACAAGATGCCCACCGACACCAACGACGAGGCTACCGGCGAGGTGATGCTCGACGTCGAAGTGCTGGCCGGCCTGTGCCCCCAGGCCACCATTCCCGTGTGGTTCAGCCAGTTCACCGAGAAGGGCTGGGTCGACGCGCTCGACGCCGCCATGCACGACGCCACGTACAAGCCGCAGGTGCTGTCGATCAGCTGGGGCTACGCCGAGGACGTCTCGGTGTGGACCGCCTCGGCCGTCACGCAGGTGAACGAGGCGCTGCAGGAGGCCGCGCTGATGGGTATCACCATCTGCGTGGCCGCCGGCGACGACGGCTCGTCGGACGGCATCAACGACGGCAACGCGCACGTCGACTTCCCGTGCTCCAGTCCGTTCGTGCTGGCCGTGGGCGGCACGCTGCTGCGCACCGGCGCCAAGCGCAGCGAGCGCGCGTGGAAGGACGGCGACGGCCTGCGCGCCGGCAACGGCGGCTCCACCGGCGGCGGCGTCAGCGCGCGCATCGCGCGGCCGGCCTGGCAGTCGGGGCTGGACATCGCGCCGGTCAACCCGGGCCAGCTGGCCGGGCGCATCGTGCCGGACGTCTCGGCCAACGCCAGCGCCAACACGGGCTACTTCGTGGTGGCCGGCGGCAGCAGGAGATCAGCGGCGGCACCAGCGCCGCCGCGCCGTTGTGGGCCGGCCTGCTCGCGCGCATGAACCAGCAGCTGGCGGCCAGCGGCAAGCGCGTGGGCTATCTCACGCCGCTGCTCTACGGCGCCACCCCCGGCGGCACCGGGCCGCTGGGCAAGCAGGGCTGCAACGACATCCACACCGGCGACAACGTGACCGCGCATGTAGGCGGCTTCAAGTCGGCCGCGGGCTTCGACGCCGTCACCGGCTGGGGATCGCCCAAGGGCAAGGACCTGCTGGCGGCGTTTGCCAAGGTGGTGTGACCCCTTTTCGTGGACATCCGCTCCGACAGGCGATTGCGGGGCGCCCCGCGGAGTCGGATACTGCCGGCATGGCCATCCCCCACGCCCGCTCCGGACAGATCGTCGACATCCACGCCACCGACGGCACGCTGCCGTCGGCGAAGTCGTTCGCGCTCTTCAAGAGCGGCCAGCTGGAGGTGATGCGCGTGGTGCTGCCGGCCGGCAAGGCGTTCCCGCCGCACCGCGTGGCGGGCGAGATCACCGTGCAATGCCTGGAGGGCCGCATCGACTTCAGCGTCGACGGCGTGTCGCAGGAATTGTGCGCGGGCCAGTTGCTGCACCTCGAAGGCGGCGTGCTGCACGGCCTCGTGGGCCTGGAGGACGCGTCGGCGCTGGTCACCATCGTGCTCTGCAAGGCCTGATCCGGCAGAGGGCGCGTCCTTCTTCTCTTTGTCGTTTCGGTCGCGTATAACGGCCGGGTCGAGCGGACGAGCGAGCCGCCGGCCATGGCACGACACAAGAGGAGTGAGAAATGAAACAATATGGCGCCGAGTTCCTCGGCACGTTCTGGTTGGTGCTGGGCGGCTGCGGCAGCGCGGTGATCGCGGCGGCGTTCCCGGGGGTGGGCATCGGCCTGCTGGGCGTCTCGCTGGCCTTCGGCCTGTCGGTGCTCACCATGGCCTACGCCATCGGGCCCATCTCGGGCTGCCACCTCAACCCCGCGGTCTCGGTGGGCCTGTGGGCGGCCGGCCGCTTCCCGGGCGACAAGCTGCTGCCCTACATCGTGGCGCAGGTGTTCGGCGCGATCATCGCCGGCGGCGTGCTGTACATCATCGCCAGCGGCGCGCCGGGCTTCGATGTCACCAAGGGCTTCGCGTCGAACGGGTTCGGCGCGCGCTCGCCGGGCGGCTACTCGATGCTGGCCGGCCTGGTGTGCGAGGTCGTGATGACGATGTTCTTCCTGATCGTCATCCTCGGCGCCACCGATTCACGCGCGCCCGGCCAGTTCGCGCCGATCCCCATCGGGCTGGCGCTCACGCTCATCCACCTGGTGAGCATCCCGGTCACCAACACCTCGGTCAACCCGGCCCGCAGCACCGGCGTGGCGATCTACGCAGGCGCGCCCGCGCTGGAGCAGCTGTGGCTGTTCTGGCTGGCCCCCATCGTCGGCGCGTTCATCGGCGCGCATGTGTTCCGGTTGATTCGCGGCAAGGACGAGTGAGGCGCACGGAGCGCGGCAATGGCCCGCAACATCGAGATCAAGGCGCGCGTGGCCGACATGGCCGCGCTCGTGGCGCGCGCGGCGGCGATCGCCGACAGCGGTCCGGTGGAGATCCCGCAGGACGACACCTTCTTCCGTTGCGACGACGGCCGGCTCAAGCTGCGCGTGTTCGAGGACGGGCGCGGCGAGCTGATCTTCTATCGCCGGCCCGATGCCGACGGCCCCAAGGTCTCGTTCTACGTCCTGTCTCCCACGGCGTCGCCCGACACCCTGCGCGAGGCGCTGACGTTGTCCAACGGCCAGGAGGGCCGCGTCGTCAAGCACCGCACGCTGTTCCTGGTGGGGCGCACGCGCGTGCACCTCGACCGCGTGCAAGGGTTGGGCGACTACATGGAGCTCGAGGTGGTGCTGGCCGACGACGAGACGCCGGAGGCCGGCGTGCGCGAGGCCCACGCGCTGATGGCGCGGCTGCGGGTGCCCGCCGAGGCGCTGGTGACCGGCGCGTACCACGACCTGCTGCGCGCTCGATCCGTCGGCTAGCGTGTCGCGGCCCAGGCGAAGACCGCCACGTTCGCCGCCACCGACAGCCAGAAACGGATGCGGAACGCCCGCTTGACCGTCTTGTGGCGCAACGCCTGCTGCGCCACGATCGCGCCCGGCCAGCCGCCCACCAGGCCCAGCGACAGCAGCGTCGACTCGGAGATGCGATCGCGTCCGGCGCGCGCGGCGCCCTTGTCGGCGGCGTAGAGCGCGAAGCACAGCAGGCTGGCGCCGGCGTAGATCAGGTGCGTCCACAGGGGCAGGCCGCGAATGAACGCCACGCTCGCGTAAGCCGTCGCGAAAGCGGCCAGCATCACGGCGCTGGGGGCGTCGAAGCGATGCAGGGGGACGGCGGGTCGGCGCGGCATGCCGCAAATGTACGATGACACGCCAACCGCAGAGTCTCGCCATGCAGGTCCGCCCTTTCCTCGATTCCGACGAACCCGCCGTCATCGCCTTGTGGGAGGCCGCCGGCCTCACGCGGTCGTGGAACGATCCGCGCAAGGACATCGAGCGCAAGCGATCGGTGCAGCGCGAGTGGTTCCTGGTGGGCACGCACGACGGCGTCGTGATGGCGTCGATCATGATCGGCTACGAGGGCCACCGCGGCTGGATCAACTACCTGGCCGTCGATCCGGCGCATCGCAACCAGGGTCACGCGCGTGCGCTGATGCGCGAGGCCGAGCGGCTGCTGGCCGCGGCCGGTTGCCCGAAGATCAACCTGCAGATCCGCACCAGCAACGCGTCGGTGATCGCGTTCTACAAGGCCATCGGGTATGGGCAGGACGACGTGGTGAGCTTTGGCCGCCGCCTGATCGCCGACGAATAAGGGGTCTGGCATCGCCTCGCGCCGCGCAGCGGGGCGATGCCTGACGCCGGATCGCAAGCTGCTCCGGGGATCGGTGTCAGACACCTTCGCGCCTTGGCTATTCGGTGATCCCTTCGATCCGCCGCGCCCGCACCCGCTTGCCCTTGACGAGCCCCGCGTTGAGCTTGCCCAGTGCCTTGTCCGCGATCGCGCGATCCACGGCCACGTAGGTGGACATGTCGGTCACGTTGATCTTGCCGATCTGCGTGCCCGGGAAGCCCATGTCCTTGGTGAGCGCGCCCAGCACGTCGCCCGGCCGGATCTTTTCCTTGCGCCCGCCCAGGATCTGCAGCGTGACCATGGGGGCGACCAGCGGCTTGTCGGAGCCCACGTCCAGCTCCGACAGCTTGTGCCACTCGGTCTCCGCCTTCTGCAGCACCTCGATGTTGCCCACGCGGCCCATCTCGTCCATGCTGGCCAGGTTCAGCGCCAGGCCTTCCTCGCCGGCGCGGCCGGTGCGGCCCACGCGGTGCACGTGCTGCTCGGTCTCGTAGGTGACGTCCACGTTGATCACGCATTCCAGCTTGGCGATGTCGAGGCCGCGTGCGGCCACGTCGGTGGCCACCAGCACCGAGCAGCTGCGGTTGGCGAACTGGATCAGCACCTGGTCGCGGTCGCGCTGCTCCAGGTCGCCGTGCAGCGCAATGGCCTGGATGCCCTCGGAGGTGAGCACGTCCACCAGGTCGCGGCACTGCTGCTTGGTGTTGCAGAACGCGATGGTCGACGCCGGCTGGTAGTGGCGCAGCAGGCGGCCGACGGCATGCAGTCGCTCGCTGGGCTTCACCTCGTACCAGAGCTGGCGGATCTGCGCCGCGTCGTGGCGCGACTCCACCTTCACCGTCTGCGGGTTGCGCATGAATTGCTGGCTCAGCTTGGCGATGCCATCCGGGTAGGTGGCCGAGAACAGCAGCGTCTGGCGCGTCTTGGGGCAGGCGCTGGCCACGGCCTTGATGTCGTCGACGAAGCCCATGTCCAGCATGCGGTCGGCCTCGTCGAGCACCAGCGTCTTCAGGCCCGACAGGTCGAGCGCCTCGCGCTCGAGCAGGTCCATCACGCGGCCGGGCGTGCCCACGATCACATGCGCGCCGTGCTCCAGGCTGGCCAGCTGGTTGCGCACCGGCACGCCGCCCACCACCGTCAGCACCTTGATGTTCTCCTCGCCGCGCGCGAGACGGCGGGTCTCCACCGCCACCTGCTCGGCCAGCTCACGAGTGGGGCACAGCACCAGGCACTGCACGCCGAAGAAGCGTGGGTTGAGCTTGTCGAGCATCGCCAGCGCGAACGCCGCGGTCTTGCCGCTGCCCGTCTTGGCCTGGGCCAGCAGGTCGTGGCCCGCGAGCGCCACCGGCAGCGCGGCGGCCTGGATCGGCGTCATCTCCACGTAGCCCAGCTGGCTCAGGTTGGCGATGACGGCGGGCGGCAGCGAGAGCGTGCTGAAGGACGTGGCGGGGGCGGGCGAATTCATGCCCCATTGTCGCCGCCGGGGGCCTCCACCGGTGGAACGATGCCCGGTGGAACCCGTTCACTTCGTGCGGTCGTGGTGCACGGCCTCGATGTTGTGGCCGTCCGGGCCGATCACGAAGGCGGCGTAGTAGCCCGGGTGGTACTTCGGGCGAAGTCCGGGCGGTCCGTTGTCCTGGCCGCCGGCGGCGAGCGCGGCGCGGTAGAAGGCATCCACATGCTGCGGACTGGCGGCCGAGAACGCGAGGTGCAGGTGCGCCGCCTTGCCGAAGGCCGTAGACAGGCCCAGCGAGGCCTCGCCATCCGCGGCCATCTCCACGCCCAGCGAGTTCTCGGCGACCACCTTGACGCCCAGCGGCGCCAGCGCCTGGATGAAGAAGGCCTTGCCGGCCTCGTAGTCGCTGAGCCCGATCACGACGTGGTCGAACATGGGTTCTCCTGGGGGTGGAAGGGTCGCGACAGATTCTGCACCGGGTACGATGGCCCGGCAATGTGCGCCAAACCGATGTCTTGTCCATGACTCCCGCCGACCGCCTGTCCAGCCTCGCCGCCGAGCGCAACCGCCAGCCCATGCTGGAGGTGCTGCGCCACGTGCTGCCGCCCGCGGGCCGGGCGCTGGAAATCGCCAGCGGCAGCGGCCAGCACGTGTCGTGGTTCGCGCGCCACCTGCCGGCCTGGACGTGGCAGCCCACCGATTTCGCCGCCGCATCGCTGCCCTCCATCGCCGCATGGAGCGCGCTGGGCGCCGACGACTTGGCGGAGTCGCCCACGTCGGGCGCGGGCACCGGGCCGCTGCCCAACGTGCTGCCTGCGGTGCAGCTCGACGTCTGCGCCGCGCACTGGCCCGTGAGCGGCGTCTTCGACGCGATCACCTGCGCCAACATGCTGCACGCCTCGCCGCCCGGCACGCTGCCCGGCCTGATGCAGGGGGCGGGCCGGCACCTGGCGCCCTCCGGCGTGATGGTCACCTACGGCCCCTACATCCTCGACGACGAGCCGCTGACCCCCAGCAACATCGAATTCGACGCCTGGCTCAAGTCGCGCGACCCGAGCTGGGGCATTCGCCGCCTGGCCGACGTCCTGGCGCACGCCCGGGACGCGGGCCTGCGCCTGCGCGAGCGCGTCGCGATGCCCGCCAACAACTTCATGCTGGTCTTCGACCGCGAAGGAACCGCCCGATGACCGAATCCACCCTTGAGGCATCGCCCGGCGCGCTGGCCATCGCCGAGACGCGCGCCTGGGTACGCCGTGCCGTGATCGGCCTGAACCTGTGCCCATTCGCGCGCGCCGTCGACGTCAAGGACCAGATCCGCTATGTCTACAGCGACGCCACCGACGCCGAGACGCTGCTGGCCACGCTGGTGGTGGAGCTGCAGCGCCTGGCCGACACCGACGCCGAGCTCGTGGACACCACGATGGTGATACACCCCCGGGTATTCACCGACTTCGAGGACTTCAACGATTTCCTGGAGCTGGCCGACGCGGCCGTCGAGGACCTCGAGCTCGACGGCGTCATCCAGGTGGCCAGCTTCCACCCGCGGTTCCAGTTCGCCGACACCGCGCCCGACGACGTCACCAACGCCACCAATCGTGCGCCGTACCCCACGCTGCACCTGCTGCGCGAGGACAGCGTCGACCGCGCCGTGGCCGCGTTCCCCGAGGCCGAGGCCATCTTCGAACGCAACATGGCCACGCTCGAGAAGCTGGGCCCCACGGGGTGGGCCGCGGTGAAGAAAACCTGGGAAGACGACGCCGCCGCCGAGCTGCGCGCCTGAGCGTCCAGATCCCCCGACTTTGCAACTTCCGCAGCGACAGCGCACACTGAGACCATGGTTTCGCCAGCTTCATCCTCGGCCATCGGATCGTTGCTGATCGTCGACGACAACATCGTGCAGCGCCTCCAGGTGGTGGCGCTGTGCCGAGAGCTGGGCGTCGAGATGATCTACGAGGCCGCCAGCGGCGCCGAAGCGCTGGAGCTGCTGTCGCTGCTGGTGCTGCCGCCCGACGTGATGGTGGTCGACCTCGAGATGCCGGTGATGGACGGGGTCGAGCTGATCGAACTGCTGCCCGAACGCGGCCTGTCGATCCCGCTGATCGTGGTGTCCAGCCGCGAGGTGGTGCTGATCAACACGGTGGAGACGCTGGCGCGCAACCTCGGCATCCCCGTGGTGGCCGGCATCCGCAAGCCCTTGCGCCGCGAGTCGCTGGCGGCCGCCTTCGACAACTGGGATCGCGAGCAGGCCGACCCCGGCGTGGTGGACAGCGGCATCCCGATGCTGGCCATCCCGCCGCAGGACCTGGCCGCGGCCATCGCCGGCGGGGCCATCCGCGTGCACTACCAGCCCAAGGTGGACATGACCAAGGGCGTGGTGTGCGGCGTGGAGGCGCTGGCGCGCTGGACGCACCCGACGCTCGGCGAGATCCGCCCCGACCGCTTCATCGACCTCGCCGAACGCGAGGGCCTGATCCACGCGCTCACGCTGTCGGTGCTGGGCCAGGCCTTCGGCGAGGCCGGCCGCTGGAACGCGGCCGGGCTGCGGCTGTCGCTGGCGGTCAACCTGTCGCCGCGGCTGCTGGAGGATCCGGGGCTGGTGCGCGAGCTCTCGGCGCTGCTCGACGCGCACGGGCTCGAGGCCCGCCAGGTAGTGCTGGAGATCACCGAAAGCTCGGTGGTCGACTGCATGGGGGTGTCGCTGGGCGTGCTGGCGCGCCTTCGCCTGAAGGGCTTCGGCCTGTCCATCGACGACTACGGCAGCGGGTTCTCGTCGATGCAGCAACTGGCGCGCATCCCGTTCAGCGAGCTCAAGATCGACCGCGCCTTCGTGCACGGCGCCAACCAGCGCACCAACCTGCGCGTGATCCTGCAGTCGGCGCTCGACATGGCGCGCCAGCTGGGTCTGGTGACCGTGGCCGAGGGCATCGAGACGCTGGCCGACTGGCAACTGGTGCGCGACTCCGGCTGCGGCGTCGGCCAGGGCTTCCTGGTGGCGCCCGCGATGCCGGGCGACCTGGTGCCGGGGTGGATCAACCGGCACGAGCCGCGGTTGCTGCAACTGGGGTGCGCCGCTTAGCTCACCCGATCCCGTGCGCCCCCAGCAGCGCCCGTGCGCGCCGCAGCTCGGCCTGCAGGTCGAGGATCAGCGCCGCGGTGTCCAGGTTCGCGCCGAAGTCGCGCTCCAGGCGGCGGGCCGCGAGCGCGCGTTGCAGGTCGGCGCTGCGAAACTGCCAGCGCTCGGGAGGCTCGGCGGGCGCGTCGACGTGCAGGATCTCCACCTCGACGAGGCGGACGACCCAGCGGTCTTCGGCGCCGACGGCGCGGGCGAGCTCGCGCACGCTGAGCGGCGTGGCATCGATGACGGTGGTGACGGCGCGCATCTCAGGCTCCCAGGTGCTGGCGCGGGTTGAACGGCGCGGCCTTGGCGAGTTGCTCGTAGGCGGCACGGACGGCGTCGGAGTCGGCCGGCGGAAGCGCGATCTCCAGCAGCAGGTACAGGTGGCCCGGCGTCTTGCCGGGAAGGCCGCGTTCCTTGAGGCGCAGCTTCATGCCGTTCTTGGCGCCCTTGGGGATGGTGACGTCCACCTGGCCGCCGGTGGGCGTGGGCACGGTCACCTGCGCGCCGAGCGCGGCCTCGGTGGGCGTGACGGGCAGCGTCATGTACAGGTCGTGGCCCTCGATGCGGTAGCGCGCATGCGGCGCGATGCGCACCTCCAGGTAGAGGTCGCCCGCCGGCTCGCCGCCATGCCCCGGCCGGCCCCGGGCGGGGCGCACGCCGGCGGGAACCTTCACGTCCAGCGTGCGATCGACCAGGCGCGGACGGCCCTGGTCGCCGATCTCCTGCGCGCGCAGCGAGAGCTGGCGCTCGGCGCCGATCAACGCGTCCTCCAGCGA
>JACMOG010000688.1 GCA_014378125.1 Vitreoscilla sp.
TCGCCCCCATAAGGAAGCCGTCGCGCCTGCGCGGGGGCGCGACGACCGCCTCGGCCTCCCGCCGGTTAAGCGTGAACGGCTTCTCGCACAGCACCGCCTTGCCCGCGGCGATGGCCAGCCGCATCGTGTCGACGTGGTCGGGATGCGGCGTGCCGATGTAGACGACGTCCACGCCGGGGTCGTCCACCAGCGCCTGGTAGCTGCCATGAGCCCGTACGGGCTCGACGATGGCCTCGTGCTCGCGCGGCTTGTCGATGAACGCCTGCGCCTTGGCCACGTCGCGCGAGCCGACGGCCACGAGGCGCGCCTCGGGCACGTGCGACAACGCGCGTGCGAGATGGTCGGAGATGCCGCCGGCGCCGACGAGGCCCCAGCCGATGCGGGGGCGTGCGGTAGTGGTCAGTGCTTGCATGCGCGAAGTGTAATGATGAATCTGAAGGGTCTGGCCCTTAGCGTTCCGCGTTCGCCTCGGCCTCCATCAACACCTGCCGCAGCGTCTGCCGCAGGCGGTCGGCGTCGATCGGCTTGGTGAGGAAGTCGTTCATGCCCGCGGCCATGGCGTCCTCGCGTTCGGACACCAGTGCCGCGGCGGTGAGGGCCACGACGGGGAGCGTGTTGCGGTCGTAGCGCTGGCGCAGGCGGCGGGTGACCTCGTGGCCGCTCATGCCGGGCATCTGCACGTCCATCAGCACGATGTCGAACGGGTTGCCCGAGTCGTGCGCGACGTCGATGGCGTGCAGCGCGCTCGCGCCGTCGTCGGCCTGGTCGACGATGGCGCCCCAGCGTTCCAGGAGTGCCACCGCGATCATCATGTTGACCGGGTTGTCCTCCACCATCAGAACGCGCGTGCCCTGCAACGCGTCGAGGCCCGAGGTGCTTTCGTGCTCCTCCAGCTGCTGCGCGGTGACCGGCGGCAGCGGCAGGTCGACCCAGAACTCGCTGCCCTTGCCGGGCTCGCTGTTGACGCCCACGGTGCCGTCCATCAACCGCGCCAGCTCGCTGCAGATCGACAGGCCCAGGCCGGTGCCGCCCACCTTGCGCGTGATGGAGTTGTCGATCTGGCTGAACGGCAGGAACAGCATCGCCAGGCCCGCGCCGTCCATGCCCGCGCCGGTGTCGACGACCTCGAATCGGAGTCGGTAGCCGGCGCCGCGATGCACGTTGAGGAGGATGCTGCCCTCGGTGGTGAACTTCAGCGCGTTGGTGAGGTAGTTGGTGAGCACCTGGCGCAGCCGCATCGGGTCGCCCAGCACGTGCGGCGGCACGTCGTCGTCGATGTTGACGTAGAGCGTCAGGCCCTTGGTGTCGGCGAGCGCGCCGTAGGCCTGCCTGAGCGTGCCGATCAGGCCGCGCAGGTCGAACGCCACGCGATCGACGATGAGCTTGCCGGCCTCGATCTTGGACAGGTCGAGGATGTCGGAGAGGATGGCCGAAAGCATGTCGGCCGACTCGCAGATCTGCTCGATGTACTGCAGCCGCCGGCGGTCGTCCACCTCGGGCGTGCGGGCCAGCTGCGCCAGGCCCACCAGCGCGTTGAGCGGCGTGCGGATCTCGTGGCTGGTGTTGGCCAGGAACGCGCTCTTGGCGCGGTTGGCGGCCTCGGCCTCGTCGCGGGCGCGCGCCAGCGCCTGCTCGACGAGGCGTCGCTCGGTGACGTCCTCGGCCAGCCAGATGGTGCCGCTGGCCGGCTGCGTGGGGTCGAGCGCCTTGGCCAGCAGGCGGGCGGTGAACATGCTGCCGTCGCGGCGCATCAGCGGCGCCTCGATGTCCACCTGCTCGCCGCGCTGCAGCGCCGGCGCCACCTGCTCGGCCATCGTCTCGAATGCCGCGTCGGACGGCCACACCACGCGCTGCTGCTGGTTCTGCAGCGCGCCGCGCGGCCAGCCGAACATCTCGTCGAAACGCGCGTTGGTCATCACGATGCGGCGGTCGCGCGTGAACGAGATGCCCACCAGCGCGTTCTCGAGGATCGCCTCGCGCTCGCGCCGCGCCTGCTCGCTGGCGGTGACGTCGCGCGCGCTGGTCATCTGGTAGTCGACGTCGTCGATGGTGAAGCGCGCCGCCGATACCAGCATCGACACGCGGCGTCGGTCGCGCGTGGTCATCGTGGCCGGGAAGTTCTGCACGGCCTGGTGCTGGTCGAGCATGCGGTAGATGCGGTCGCGCTGCGTGGCATCGGCCCACAGCCCCAGCTCGCTGGGCGTGCGGCCGATCACCTCCTCGGCGCGGTAGCCGGTGGTGGCCAGGAAGGTGGGGTTGACCATCGCGTAGCGGCCGCTGGCGAACTCGGTGAGCGTGATCCAGTCGGGGCTGGTGGACACGAGGTGCGACAGCAGCGTCTCGCTGCGCCGCACCAGGTCCTCGGCGGCGCGGCGTTCGGTATCGTCGGTGATGATGGACAGCGTGGCCGCCTCGCCGTCGACGTCCACGCGCACGCTGCTGACGCGCACGGTCAGCACGCGGTCGGCGCCGGGCGTGAGCCTGAACTCGGCCTCGGGCAGGCCTTCGCCGGCGCTCATCGCGTCGAGCATCTGCATGTGGGCGGCGGCGCGTTCGCGCGACTCCCCTTCCTCGAACAGCCCCACGAGGCCCTGCCCCAGCATCGCGCGCAGGTCGCTGAAGCCGAACAGCGCGACGGCTGCGGGGTTGGTGTCCAGCACCCGGCCTTCGCGATGCAGCACCAACGACGTGGGGATGCGGCGGAACAGGTCTTGATAGCGCGTCTCGGTGGACCACAGCGCCTGCCGCGCCTTCACGTCCTGCGTGATGTCGCGCAGCACGCCCCAGTAGCCCGCGAACTTGCCGGCCTCGCTGGTGCGCGGCTCGGCGCTGAGCGTGAAGTGGCGCACGCGGCCGGCGACGTCGCTCCAGCGCAGCGGCACGTCGCGCATGGGCAGGCGCGCCGCGAGTTCCGAGCGGAAGGCCTCCAGCACCTGCTGGTCGAACAGGACGCCGCGTGTCTCCCACAGCAGCTTGCCCATGCCGGCGTCGACGCCGTGGCGGCGCAGCCCCACGAAGTTGCGCAGCTCCTCCTTCGCGGAGAAGCGGATGAGGCGGCCGCCGCCGTCCATCTCCCAGTAGGCGTCTGCCGCCACGGCCAGCAGGCCGAGGAAGCGGCGCTCGCGCTCGTCGGCGCTGCGCAGGGTGCGGTCGAGGGTGCGGCCCAGCAGCTCGCCGCCGCCCAGCGCGACGCCCAGCACCAGCGCGTGCGTGAGCAGGGGACGCACCAGGTACAACAGGGGGCCGCCCAGCACGATGCCGGCCGACGCCAGCCAGTCGAGCGCCATCGCCGCGGCCAGCAACAGCAGCGCGCCGGCGCCGATGGCCGCCGCGAGCAGGCCGGCACGCAGGCCACCCACCACGGTGAACAGGCACAGCAGCACGCCCACGATGGCCAGCGCTGGCGACATCAGGCCCTCGCCGGCCACCGCCGCCGCCACGCCGGAAAGGCCGATGGCCGCGCCGATGACGTAGGGCAGCGCCCGGGCCTGCAGGCCGCTGCCGGCGTCGCGCCGCAACGCGACCGCCACGCCGCCCAGGCCGAGGAAAGCGGTGGTGAGCGACAGCCGCGCCACCCAGTCGAGCGGATGGCCGAATCCCAGGAACATGACCGCCGACACGAACGCGACCCCCGCCGTCGCGTCCAGCAGGTGGCGCGTCAGCGACTGGCGCAGGCGGTGCCTGGCCTCCTTGTTCGGCGGTGGTTCAGCCATCGATGTTCTTATGGCGACCCGTCAACGGCTCGCCCCCTATCCCCTAGTTTCACCCGAATTCGAGGCTTCGATCCGTTACGGGTTGAACTTCGCGGGAAATCGCCGATTCGGCGCGGCTCAGCGGACGGCGCCGATGGCCGTGTTCAGGGCGGCGCGCGTGGCCAGCGCCGCCTGGCGGGCGGCGGCGGCGAAGTCGTCGCCCGCGCCGGCATACAGGATCGCGCGCGACGAGCTGACGATGATCGGACCGTCGGCGCGCCAGCCGGCACGCACGGTGGCGTCGATGTCGCCGCCCTGGGCGCCGATGCCGGGGATCAGCAGCGGCAGGGTGGGCGCCAGCTCGCGCACCCGGGCCAGTTCGGCGGGGAAAGTGGCGCCCACCACCAGGGCCAGCTGCCCGTTGCTGTTCCACGCGCCGGCGGCCAGCCGGGCGATGTGCTCGAACAGCTTGTCGCCGTTGGCCAGCACCTGCGCCTGCAGGTCGGAGCCGCCCGGGTTGGAGGTGCGACACAGCAGGATCAGGCCCTTGCCGTCGTGCTTCATGTAGGGCTCGAGCGAGTCGAAGCCCATGAATGGCGACAGCGTGAGGGCGTCGGCCTGGGAGCGGACGAAGGCCTCGCGGGCGTACTGCTCGGCGGTGGCGCCGATGTCGCCGCGCTTGGCGCCCAGGATCA
>JACMOG010000057.1 GCA_014378125.1 Vitreoscilla sp.
CAGGGGGCCATCGGTCATGATCTGCAGCGGCGACGCGATGCGTTCCGGCTTGCCGTAAGTGCCGACGTCAGCGCCCACGCCCGCAGGCGCCGTGACGCTGGCCGCGTTTTCCCACGCGCGCACGGCGCCCGGGATCATCAGGTTCGAGACCGTGAAACCGGTCAGGCCGGCCTTCGGTTTCGAGCCGCGTCCGGTCGCGCCTTCATCGCGGATTTCGCCGCCGGCGCCGGTCGAGGCGCCGGGAAACGGCGAAATGGCGGTCGGGTGATTGTGTGTCTCGACCTTCATCAGCGTGTGCGTCAGGGTGCGGTCGACACCGTATTCGTGACTGTCACCGCGCGGGAAAAAGCGCGTGGCTTCGGCACCGGCCATGATCGAGGAATTGTCGCTGTAGGCGACGATGGTGCCCTCGGGGTGCAGTTCGTGGGTGTTCTTGATCATCTTGAACAGGCTGCGTTCCTGCGCCACGCCATCGATGATCCAGTCGGCGTTGAAAATCTTGTGGCGGCAATGCTCGCTGTTCGCCTGGGCGAACATCATCAGTTCGACGTCGGTCGGATTGCGCGCGGCGCGCGTGAACGCGGCGTCGAGGTAATCGATCTCATCAATCGACATGGCCAGACCGAGTTCCGTGTTGGCCTCGACCAGCGCCGCGCGGCCACGCGCCAGCACGTCGATCGATTCGAGCGGACGCGCTTCCAGTTCCGAGAACAGCAGCGAGGCCTGGTCGGCGCTGCGCAGCACGCTTTCGGTCATGCGGTCATGCAGCAGCGCGGCGACGGCGGCGGTGTCGTCCTCATTCAACGACTTGGCGCCGAAACCGAGCAGGCCTTTTTTCAGCGTGACCGTGAACGCCACGCCGCGCTCGATGCGGTGGATGTGGGCCATGCCGCAGTTGCGCGCAATGTCGGTCGCTTTCGAGGCCCACGGCGAAATCGTGCCCAGGCGCGGGATGACGAAGAATTCCTCGACGGCGCCCTCGCCCGCGGCTGGCGCGAACGGCTCGCCGTAGGTCAGCAGCGCGTCGAGGCGGGCCGTGTCGTCAGGCGTCAACGGCGCGGCCGTATCAATAAAGTGATAGTAGCGGGCCTGGACTGCGGTGATCGCCGGGGCGACGGATTGCAGCTGGTTCAGGAGGCGTTGCGAACGGAATACGGAGAGGGCGTTGGAACCCGGCAGAATCAACATGGCATGAAGGAGATTTGAGCAGCGAGGCTGCGGGTGGAAACAGGCCGGTATTATACCCTGCCCAAGGGCATCGCAGCGGCTGTTGCCTCGGCAGCTACCCGCGCTTGCCCCGGCGCGGCCGAACGGCTATTGTATGGCATCAGCATGGGTATGGATTGAACGTTGCGCCGCCAGGGTTGGAAGATGAAAGATACGATACAAGAAAACAGCCAGTTGTCGGTCCTCGTCGTCGACCCCAATCCGGGCATGCGCGGCAACCTGCAGAACATGCTCGGCCAGGTCGGCATCAGCAAGATCGAGTTCGCGGTCAGCGCCGGCACCGCCATCCGAGCCCTGGGCCGGCGCCATGTCGACATCATCCTGTGCGAATACGACCTGGGCCTCGATACGGGCCAGGACGGCCAGCAGTTGCTGGAAGACTTGCGCCACCACCAGTTGATCGGCCCGGCCACGATCTTCATCATGCTCACCTCCGAAGGGGTCGAGAGCCGCGTCGTCAGCGCCGCCGAACTGACGCCCACCGATTACGTGTTGAAACCGTTCACGATGGATGACCTGGGCAGCCGCCTCACGCGCGCGCTTGACCGGCGCGCCGCCATGCTGCCGGCCTGGC
>JACMOG010000689.1 GCA_014378125.1 Vitreoscilla sp.
CGCTCGGCGGCCAGGCGCTCGCGCCGGCTGCGCAGCGCGCGCGCCTGTTCCTCGATGCTGCGGCTCTCGGCGGGCAGCACCTGGATCTGCTGCTGCACCTGCGTGACCTCGCCGCGCTGCCCGCTGGCGCGCGCCTGGGCCGCGCGCACGGCCTCCTCGAAGTCGGGCAGGCGCTGGCCTTCCTCCTCGGCCTGGGCGGCGAGCAGCTCGGCCTGTTCGGCGGCGCCGGCGATCGCCTCGGCGTTGCCTTCGAGCTCCCTCTTCGCCTGCTCCTGGCGATCGAGCCACTGCGCGTTCTGCGTCTGCAGTTCGGCAAGGCGCTGCTCGGCGCGTTGGCGGCCTTCCACCACGTAGCGGATGCGTTCTTCCAGGCGGCTCACCTCCAGCTGCGCCTGCGCCAGCTCGCCCTGCGACAAGTGCAGGCGATCGGACGACGCGTAGTGCGCCACGCGCACCTCTTCCAGCTGGGCCTCCACGTGGCGCAGGTCGGCCATGCGCGCCTCGAGCGCGTTGGTCGACTCGAGCACGGCCAGCTTCACGCGGTCGGCCTCGGTGGACGCGTCGCGGTGCTTCAGGAACCACAGCTGGTGCAGCTTGGTGGTGCCGGCCTCCTGCAACGTCTTGTACTTCGAAGCGACCTCGGCCTGGCGCTCCAGCTTCTCGAGGTTGTTGTTCAGCTCGCGCAGGATGTCGTCGACGCGCAGCAGGTTGTCGCGCGTGTCCTTCAGCCGGTTCTCGGTCTCGCGGCGGCGTTCCTTGTACTTGGACACGCCCGCGGCCTCTTCCAGGAACAGGCGCAGTTCCTCGGGGCGCGACTCGATGATGCGGGAGATGGTGCCCTGGCCGATGATGGCGTAGGCGCGCGGTCCCAGGCCGGTGCCCAGGAACACGTCCTGCACGTCGCGGCGGCGCACCGGCTGGTTGTTGATGAAGTAGCTGGAGCCGCCCTCGCGCGTGAGCACGCGCTTGACCGCGATCTCCGAGAACTGGTTCCACGGGCCGCCGGCGCGCGCCGACTCGTTGTTGAACACGAGCTCGACGCTGGCGCGCGACGCCGGCTTGCGCGAGCCCGAGCCGTTGAAGATGACGTCGAGCATCGACTCGCCGCGCAACTCGCTCGCCTTGCTTTCGCCCAGCACCCAGCGCACCGCATCCATGATGTTGGACTTGCCGCAGCCGTTGGGCCCGACGACCCCGACACGCTGGCCGGGCAACTGGAAGGTGGTCGGGTCCGCGAAGGACTTGAACCCGGAAAGCTTGATCGAATTGAGCCGCATGAACGGTGGTGCGCCTGGTGGGCACGTCGAGGAGCGGTTTCAGTCCGCTCGCCGGAGGGCGTCCGGCGGCGGCCTTGATTTTCGCTAACGTGTTGATTTATCTGATGTTTCTTCGTGCATAAGGGGAGCCCGGGAGCACCGCCGCGGACACGGGAAATGGCCCGGGATGATACCATCGCGCCCTTCTCCACCAGGCAAATCCATGGCCAAGAAGACCCCCGCCCTCCCCGTCGCCCAGACGCCGTCCCAGTCCGTCAAGGCCGCCGCCAAGTCGTCCGTCGCCGTGGGCGCGCGCGCCATGCCGCCCAACCCGCCCACGGCGCCCAGCAAGGAACTGCACGTCTTCGACAACCCGTCGTCGGGCCGCGACTACGTGATCCAGTTCCAGATTCCCGAGTTCACCTGCAACTGCCCGCTCACTGGCCAGCCCGACTTCGCGCACTTCACCATCGACATGATCTGCGACGAGCTGTGCATCGAGCTGAAGAGCCTGAAGATGTACATGTGGAGCTACCGCAACGAGGGCTCGTTCCACGAGAAGGTGACCAACACCATCCTCGACGACATCGTGGCCGCCACCAGGCCGCGCTTCGCGCGCATCACGGCCAAGTGGTACGTGCGTGGCGGCATCTACACCAACGTGGTGGCGGAACATCGCAAGAAGGGCTGGGTGCCGGCGCCGCGTGTCGAGCTGCCGTCCGTGGCCACGCTGGGCCAGGCCACCGGGCTGCTCTGACGCGATGGCCCGCTTCGCCGCCGATCCCGTCGTCGTCCGTCAGGCGTACCAGAAGTTCGACGTCTTCGTCCGCAAGAGCGAGATCGACGGCCACGGGGTGTTCGCCGCGGAGATGATCCCCGCGCGCCTGAAGATCGGCGAGATCCGCGGCGAGGCCATCAGCTGCGCCGAGGGCCGACGCCGCGCGGCGTCGCTGCAGCGGATCATGATCGTGGAGATCTCCGATCGCACGGCCATCGACGCGTCGAAGTCCACCGACCCGATGCGCTTCACGAACCACTCGTGCCAGGCCAACGCGCGACTGGCGATCATCGCCGGCCGCATCGAGTTCTATTCGTTGCGTGCGATCGAGCCAGGGGAGGAGATCACCGTGAACTATGGGGCGACGCACCATGAGGGCAAGCTGCGCTGCCGCTGCGGGGCGCCCAACTGCATCGGCGCACTCTAGAGGGGTCTGGCCCCGAACGGGGCCAGACCCGTGTCTTTACAAGGGCAGCTTGGCAATCGCCCGCAGCTGCTTGGCCAGCCGCTTCTTGTCGATGCCGCTGCCCGCCTGCGCAACCAGCAGCGCGTGCAGCTCGGGGATGGTGCCCGCGCGCGGGGCCGCGCGCATGAGGATCTCGGACGCGATCTCGCCGAAGTGCTCGGACAGCACGCGCACCACGCGGCGCAGCGCCTCGGCGGGGATGCCGATGCCGTCGCCGGCCAGCGGCAGGTCGAGGTCGGTCTGGTCGCGTTCGGCAGCGCCATCGGGCAGCATGCGGTCGCGCACCGACATCGGCTGCGCCACCGGGCCGCTGATGACGATGCCGCCACGCTCGATGACGGGCGCTTCCTTGGGAAAGGTCATCAACGTGGGGAGGGATCCGCTGGCGGGCGGCGCGCGGCGTGCATAGGACACCGGTGGCGGCTCGGCGGCGGCGGAATCGGCCGCGGCGTTGAGCGCCTTCGTGGCGGCCGTGGCGGCCGACACCACCGAGGCACGACGATCGCGCTCCACCTGGTGGCGCAGCGCGGCGGCGTATCCTTCGTCGTTGGCCACGAGGTCGGGGGCGACGAGCTGGGAATCGGGACGATCGCCCGGGCTCGCGGCCGGCGGGCCGCCATGCGCCCACGGGTCGTGCGACGGCATGGACAGCAGGCTGTCGGGAATGGCGATGGTGAGCGTGGGCACGCTGGTGGCGGCCGGGCCGCTGGGCGCGGTGCGCGCGGGA
>JACMOG010000690.1 GCA_014378125.1 Vitreoscilla sp.
CCGCTGATCGAGGCCGAGCTGTTCGGCTACGAGGACGGCGCGTTCACCGGCGCGCGCCGCAAGGGCGCCAGCGGACGCATCGTGCAGGCCAACGGCGGCACGCTGTTCCTCGACGAGATCGGCGACATGCCGCTGTCGTTGCAGGCCCGGCTGCTGCGAGTGCTGCAGGAGCGCAGCGTGATGCCGCTGGGCGGCAGCAAGGCGATCGCGGTGGACATCGCCGTGGTGAGCGCCACGCACCGCAACCTGCGCGAGATGATCGCCGCGCAGCAGTTTCGCGAAGACCTCTACTATCGGCTCAACGGCCTCGTGGTGCGCCTGCCCGCGCTGCGCGACCGCAGCGACCTCCGCGCCGTGGCGCGCCGCATCCTGATGGCCGAGTCGCCCGGCGCCACGCCGGCCATCAGCGCATCGGTGATGGGCCTGTTCCAGCGCTATGCATGGCCCGGCAACATCCGCCAGCTGGCCAACGTGCTGCGTACCGCGGCCGTCATGTGCGCCAACGAGGGCGAGATCACCGAGGAGCACCTGTCGGACGATTTCCACGAGGACATCCGGCACGCGCCCGCCACGCTGGCGTCGACGCCGGCCGCGACGACGGGCATGGCGGCGCAGCCCGAGGCGCGCCTCGCATCGTCCTTGCCCGAGCCCGAACTCCCAGTCGCCGCCACGCTCGCGCGCACGCTGGGCGAGTCGGAGATCGCGCTGATCCAGGCCGCGGTCGACGCGGCCAACGGCAATATCTCGGAAGCCTCCAAGCAACTGGGCATCAGCCGCAACACCATCTATCGCAAGCTGCGCTGGGCCAAGTGAGCGTGTCACGGCCTGGCGGGTAAACCCTGTTCCAGGCCGTCAACCCCGCTGCTCCATGACGAGACAGTCCGCGACACGGCGCCCTCGGGGCGTGCCGCCGCATGTGCGCCGCAAGCCCCTTCGGCCCGCGGTTTCGAGGGTCAACCCTCGAGATGGGCGCCCTGGCCGAAGTGGCACGCGATTTGCCATCTCTCCCGTGTTCCTCAACACACTCCAGGAGACTTTCCATGCAATGGACGCTACCCGCCTTTGAAGACCTGCGCTTCGGCTTCGAGATCACGATGTACATCGCCTCGCGCTGATCCGAAGACCCACCCACCGCCCGCATCATGAAGATCCTTGTTCTTGGCTCCGGTGCCGGCGGTGGGTTCCCGCAATGGAACTGCAACTGCGCCAACTGCGCGGGCCAGCGCAGCGGGCGCGTGCGCGCCAGCGAACGCACCCAGAGCTCGATCGCGGTCTCGGCCGACGGGCAGTCGTGGGTGTTGCTCAACGCCTCGCCCGACATCGGCGAGCAGATTCGCCGCCACCCCCAGCTGCATCCGCGCCACGGCCTGCGCGACACGCCCATCAAGGCCGTGGTGCTGATGGACGCACAGGTCGACCACGTCACCGGCCTGCTGGGCCTGCGCGAAGGCCCCTGCATCGACCTGTACGCCACGCGCTGCGTGTTCGAGGATCTCACCACCGGCCTGCCGCTGCTCAACGTGCTGCAGCACTACTGCGGCACGCGCTGGCACCTGCTGCCCGTTGACGGCCCGCAGACCCGCGCCGACTTCGCCGTCGACGCGGCGCCCGGCCTGCGCTTCACGGCGCTGGCCATCCCCGGCAAGGCGCCGCCCTATTCGCCGCATCGGCGCGAGCAGATGACTGGCGACAACATCGCGCTGCGCATCGAGGACGTCGCCGACGGCACCACGCTGTTCTATTCGCCGGGCCTGGCGCGCGTCGACGAGCAGGAGCAGGGCTGGCTGGACGACGCCGACTGCGTGCTGGTGGACGGCACATTCTGGCGCGAGGACGAGATGCAGCAGGCCGGGCTGGGAACGAAGTCGGCCAGCGACATGGGCCACCTGCCGCAGCAGGGCTTCGCCGGTCGGCCGGGCATGGTCGACGCGCTGCGCGAGTCGACGGCGCGCCGCAAGGTGCTGATCCACATCAACAACAGCAACCCGATCCTGGACGAGGACAGCGCGCCGCGCCGCACGCTCGACTCCCTGGGCATCGAGGTGGCGCACGACGGCATGGAGATCGTGCTGTGACCGCCGTGCTGGACGACGCGCCGTGGAGCCCCGACGAGTTCGAGTCGCGCCTGCGCGCCCGCGAGTCTCGGTACCACATCCACCACCCGTTCAACGTGCGCCTGAACCGCGGCGAGCTGCAGCCGTTCCAGGTGCGCGGCTGGGTGGCCAACCGCTTCTATTACCAGCTGTGCATCCCCATCAAGGATGCCGCGGTGATGGCCAACTGCACCGACCGCGCCGAGCGCCGGCGCTGGATCGAACGCATCCTCGACCACGACGGCCGCGGCGACTTCGCCGGCCCCAACGCCGGCGGCATTGAGGCCTGGGGGCCCCTGGGCAAGGCCACCGGCCTCGAACGCGCCGACATCGAGGGCCTGCGCCACCTTCGCCCGGGCGTGCGCTTCGCCGTCGACGCCTACGTGAATTTCGCGCGCCGCGCGCCGTGGGAAGAGGCGGCCATCTCGTCGCTCACCGAGCTGTTCGCGCCGAAGATCCACGCCGACCGCCTGGCCGGCTGGCCGTCGCACTACCCGTGGATCGCCGCCGACGGTCTCGCCTATTTCCGCAGCCGCATCACGCTGGCCAATCGCGACGTGGAGCACGGCCTGGAGGTAGCGCGGCGCTGGTGCACCACGCGTGAACGCCAGGAGCGCGCGCTGCGGATCCTCGACTTCAAGCTCGACATCCTCTGGGCCATGCTCGACGCGATCGCGCTGGCGTATCCCGACGACCTCCCGACGGAGTTCCAACCATGATCGATGCCGCCTCCCGACCCGCCGTCGCGTCCATGTACCGCCTGCAGTTCGAGCCGGCGCAGGACGCCTGGGTGCTGCTGTACCCCGAGGGCATGGTCAAGCTCAACACGCCCGCCGCCGAGATCCTGCGCCGCTGCGACGGCAGCCACTCGGTGGCCGAGATCGTGGGCGAGCTCGAGCAGGCCTTCGCGCGCAGCCCGTTGCGCGACGACGTGCACGCTTTCCTGTTGCAGGCCGACGAGCGCGGCTGGCTCTGGCAGGAAGCATGATGCCCGCCGGCGCCGGCGTGAAGCCGCCGTTCTGGCTGCTGGCGGAGCTCACCTACCGGTGCCCGCTGCACTGCGTGTTCTACTCGAACCCGGTGGACTACGCGCGCCACGACCAGGAGCTCGACACGGCCACGTGGAAGCGCGTGCTGGCCGAGGCGCGCGCGCTCGGCGCGGTGCAGCTCGGGTTCTCGGGCGGCGAGCCGCTGCTGCGCGACGACCTGGAAGGGCTGGTGGCCCATGCGCGTGGCCTGGGCTTCTACACGAACCTCATCACTTCCGGCGTGGGCCTGACCGCGGCGCGCGCCCGGGCGCTGAAGGATGCGGGCCTCGACCACGTGCAGCTGTCGTTCCAGGACTCCACCCGCGAGCTCAACGACTTCATCACGTCCACCCGCACGTTCGAGCTCAAGTCGCGCGTGGCGGCCATCATCAAGGACGCCGGCTATCCGATGGTGCTCAACTGCGTGATGCACCGCTTCAACCTGCCGCACGTAGGCCGCATCATCGAGATGGCCGAGCGCATGGGCGCCGACTTCCTGGAGCTGGCCAACACGCAGTACTACGGCTGGGCCTGGCACAACCGCGCGGCGCTGATGCCCACGGTCGACGAGCTGCGCGACGCCGAGGCCGTCGTGATGGCGCACCGAGCGGCCAGCAACGATCGCATGAAGATCCTGTGGGTGTCGCCCGACTACGCCGACGCGAAGCCCAAGCCCTGCATGGCCGGCTGGGGCGCCGTGTTCCTGGTGGTGGCGCCCGACGGCCTGGCGCTGCCGTGCCACAGCGCGCGCATGTTGCCTGGGCTCGATTTTCCCAGCCTGCGCGAGCACTCCGTGCGCGCGGCCTGGTTCGACAGCGCCGCGTTCAACGCCTATCGCGGCGAGGCGTGGATGAACGACACCTGCGGCACCTGCGACGTGCGGGACAAGGACCACGGCGGCTGCCGCTGCCAGGCCTTCCTCGTGGCGGGCGACGCGTCCGCCACCGATCCGGTATGCCCCAAGAGCGAGCACCGCGACCGCATCGACGCGATGCTGGCGGATGCCGGCCACCGTGCCGCCGCCACCGCGCCGCTGCGCTTCATCCCCGGGGCCACCAAGAGCGCCGGGCTCGTCTTCCGCGGCGACGCCATGTCGCTCGCGCTGTCCGAACCCGTGGTCGAACGCGACATGCACCAGGCCATTCCATGAAGCCACTGTCCCTCCTGTCTATCGCCCTGGTGCTGCTGCTGGCCACGGGCGCGCATGCCGCCACCGGCCTCGTCTATGTCGCCAACGAGAAGGACGACTCACTGACGATGATCGACGCGAAGACGCTCGAGGTGGTGGGCACGCTGCCGTCGTGCAAGCGCCCGCGTCACCTGCAGCGCCTGCCCGGCAACACGCGGATGCTGGTGGTGTGCGGCGAATCGGGGTCGGCCGACGTGCTCGACCTGGCCACGCGCAAGGTCGTCGACAAGTCGACCGTGGGGCCCGATCCGGAGGTGCTGGACCTGTCGCTCGACGGCCGCCTGGCTTACGTCTCGTCGGAGGACGACGGCGCGCTGGCGGTCATCGACCTGCTGCTGCACAAGCAGGTGGGCCGCGTGCCCACCGGACCGGAGCCCGAGGGCGTGAAGCTGTCGGCGGACGGCAAGCGCGTGTACGTCACCTCCGAGGTGGCCGGCGTGGTCTACGCCATCGACACCGCGACGCTGGCGATCACGAAGACCATCGCCGTGGGCAAGCGTCCGCGCCGCCTCGCGCTGAGCGCCGACGGCGCCCAGCTGTGGGTCAGCGACGAGCAGAGCGCGGCGGTCAGCGTGATCTCCACGTCCGACCTGACCGTCCTCGACACCATCGCCTTCGAGGTGGAGGGCCTGGCCCCGGACGGCATCACGCCGGTGGGCATCGTGCCGTCGCCAGATGGCCGCACGATGTACGTGGCGCTGGGCCGCGCCAACCGCGTCGCCTTCGTCGACGTGGCCACGCGCAAGGTGGGCGCGCTGGTGCCGGTGGGCAAGCGGGCCTGGGGCCTGGCGCTGAGCGCCGACGGGGCACGCCTGTTCGTGGCGGGTGGGCTGTCCGACGACCTCACGGTGATCGACACGGCCCAGGCGAAGGCGCTCAGGACGATCGCCGTGGGCCGTAGTCCCAACGCCGTCCTCGTGGACGATTGAGGGACGGATGCTCGCGATGCTCCGCTTCGCGTGGGGTCAGGCATTGCCTGCGGGTACGCAGGAGATGCCAGACCCCTGGTGGCTGCTCCGGTGGACTTTGGGGGCGCTTGTGCTGTCGTGTCTCGGACTGGCGACGGCACAGGCCGGCACGCTGGATCGTGCCGGGATGCAGCAGCGCTTTCCGTCGCCGCTGATCGTGGGCGAGCGCGATGCGCAGCTGCCGGTGTGGCCGCTGTTTCGCCAGGACGGCACCGCCACGCCGCTGGTGGGCTACGCGTTCGAGTCGGTCGACCTGGCGCCCATCCCCGGCTTCTCGGGCACGCCGGTCAACCTGCTGGTGCTGCTGGATGCCAAGGGCACGTTCTCGGATGTGCAGGTGCTGACGCAGCACGAGCCCGTGTTCGTCGACGGCCTGGGCCCGGCGCCGTTGGCGCGCTTCGTGGAGCAGTACCGCGGGCTGTCGCTGCGCCAGAACATCAAGATCGGCTCCAACAGCAACCGCGGCGAGCAGCGCGGCAGCGCCAACGTGTACATCGACGGCGTGGCCAAGGCGACGGCGTCGGTGCGCATCGTCAACCAGAGCCTGCTGGCGGCCGCGCTGCACGTGGCCCGCGCCAAGCTGGGCTTCGCGCGAGGCGCCGACCCCGACCAGCTGGCGCGCGTGCGGCGCGACACCTGGCGCGCGATGGACTGGAACGCGCTGGTCGACGCCGGCCTGGTGGCGCACCTGCGCGTCACGCGCGCGCAGGTCGACCGCGCGTTCAAGGACACCGGCGTCGAGGAGGCGCCGGCCGCGTCGCCCGACGCCACCTTCACCGAGCTGTGGGTGGCGTACCTGGCCTCGCCGCTGGTGGGACGCAACCTGCTCGGCGATGCCGGCTGGGCGCACCTGCAGGGCCGGCTGGACGACGGCGACCACGCGCTGCTGCTGGTCTCGCGCGGCGCGTGGAGCGTGGTGGGCGACAGCTTCGTGCGCGGCGCGGTGCCCGACCGGATCACGCTGCGCCAGGGCGACCTGCCCATCGAGATGCGCGATCTCGACCTCGACGACGCGCTCGCGCTGCCACCCGAGCTGCGCGGCGCGGACACCAAGGTGCTGCGCGTGATCGGCCCGGCCGGGCTCGACCCGGCGCACGCGATGCAGCTGGTGTTGCACGTGGTGCGCGACAAGGGCGCCATCTACCCCGAGCGCATCGGGCGCGAGTTCACGCTGGCGTACCAGCTGCCGGCCGACCAGGTCGTGCTGCCCACCGCCGACAGCAAGTCGTGGCCGGGGATCTGGCGCGCGCGCGCGGGCGAGCTGGCCGTGCTGGGGGTCGCACTGGCGATCCTCGCCGTCGTGCTCGCACGGCCCCGCTGGCTGGTGGCCAATGGTCGGCGGCTGGTGGTCTTCCGCACCGGCTACCTCGTCTTCACGCTGGTGTTCATCGGCTGGTACGCGCAGGGCCAGCTGTCCATCGTCAACATCACGGCCGCGGTGCAGGCGGTGGTGGCCGGCCGCGGGCTGGGCTTCTTCCTGTACGACCCGATGACCGTGGTGCTGTGGGCCTTCGTCGCGCTGAGTCTCGTGGCATGGGGCCGCGGCACGTTCTGCGGCTGGCTGTGCCCGTTCGGCGCGCTGCAGGAGCTGGTGAGCCAGGTCACCCGCGCGCTGGGCATCAAGCCGCGGCGCGTGCGCGCGGCGCTCGACGCGAGGCTGAAGCAGGTGAAGTACGCGGTGCTGGCGGGCATCGTCGGCTTGGCCGCCTTCGGCGCGGCGGCCAGCCCGTGGACGGATCGGGCGATCGAGGTCGAGCCCTTCAAGACGGCGATCACCCTGGCCTTCGTGCGCTCGTGGCCATTCGTGGCCTGGGCGGTGGCCGTGGTCGCGTCGTCGGCCTTCGTGTTCAAGGGCTTCTGTCGCTACGTGTGCCCCTTGGGCGCGGGGCTGGCGTTGCTGGGCCGGCTGCGCCGCATCGACTGGATCGCGCGGCGCGTGGAGTGCGGCACGCCGTGCCAGAGCTGCCGCCATCACTGCGACTACCAGGCGATCGAGCCCGCGGGCGAGGTCGTCTACGAGGACTGCTTCCAGTGCCTGGAATGCGTGGCCATCCACGACAGCGACGAACGCTGCGCGCCGCTGATCCAGCACAAGCGCCATCGCACGATCGCCATCCGGCCGCTGCCGACACAGGTCGCGGGAGCCGGGCGATGAACCGGCGCCGCGCGCTCCGCGTGGTGGTGGGCAGCGCTGTCTCATGCGCGCTGGGCGCGAACGCGCGCTCAGGCGAGCCGCTCGCGTGGCAACGCCGGGAATTGGTCGGCTTCGGCACCACGCTGTCGCTCCAGGCCGGGCACGAGGATGCGGTCGCGCTGGGCATCGCGCTCGATGCGGCCGTGGCGGCGCTGCAGCGCATCGAGGCCCAGATGAGCCTCTTTCGCGAGGACAGCCCGCTGTCGCGCCTCAACCGCGGCGGCCCCCTGGGGATGCTCGGTGGCGTCGCACGCCCCGCCGCTGCCCCGCGCCACGCCCGTCGCGATGCCCAGCACCCCGAGCAGTCCCGCCGGGGCCGCGGCGAGGCGGCCGTCGCGGTTGAGGCGCGTCAGCGGGCTGTCCTCGCGAAAGAGGCTCATCTGGGCCGCGATGCGCTGCAGCGCCGCCACGGCCGCATCGAGCG
>JACMOG010000691.1 GCA_014378125.1 Vitreoscilla sp.
CGGCGGAACGCGCCGCGGCCTCGGTGCTGGCGTCGATCAGGTCGGCCACGGCCTCGGCCCGGGCCAGGTCCAGCTTGTCGTTGAGGAACGCGCGGGCGGTGAACTCGCCCGGGTTGGCCACGCGCAGGCCGATGCTTCGGCCGGCCTCGAGACAGCGCGCGAGGATCAGTTGCAGCACCACCGGACCGCCGTGGGCCTGCAGCTCCAGCACGTCCTCGCCGGTGTAGGAGTTCGGCGCGGGGAAGTGGATGGCCAGGCCTTGGTCGAGCGGCTCGCCGTTCGCGTCGCGGATCGGCCCGTAATGCGCCATTCGCGGCGTGAGCGGCTTCGCGCAGACCGCGGCGATCAACGTGGACAGGTCGCGGCCCGAGGCCCGCACGATGCCCACGGCGCCGCGGCCGGGGGCCGTGGCGATGGCGACGATCGGGTCGTTGTGCCGGGCGAGCGAGGTCATGGACCCCTCCGTTCAGCCCTTGACGATCTTCGCGTCGGTGGCCTTCAGGGCCTTGGGCTTGGCGCCGTTGATCTGGCGGTTGATGAGCCACTGCTGCACGATGGTGAGCGTGTTGTTCGTGACCCAGTACAGCGTGAGGCCGGCGGGGAACGAGAACAGCGCGGCGCTGAAGGCGAGCGGCATCAGCCACATCATCTTGGCCTGCATCGGGTCGGCCGGCGTGGGCTGCAGCGACACCTGCAGCAGCGACGTGGCCGTCATCAGGATCGGCAGGATCGCGTACGGATCCATGATGGACAGGCCGTGGATCCAGCCCAGCCACGGCGCGCCGCGCATCTCGGCCGACGACGTGAGCACCGTGAACAGCGCGATGAAGATCGGCATCTGGATCAGGATCGGCAGGCAGCCACCCAGCGGGTTGACCTTCTCCTCGCGGTAGATCTTCATGATCTCCTGCTGCTTCTGCTGCGGGTTGTCCTTGTAGCGGACGTTCAGTTCCTGGATGCGCGGATTGACCGCCTTCATCTTGGCCATCGAACGGTACGCGTTGGCGTTGAGGCCGTAGAACGCGATCTTCAGCAGGAACACCAGCGCCACGATGGACCAGCCCCAGTTGCCGATGACCAGGTGGATCTTGCTCAGGAGCCAGAACAGCGGCTGGGCGATGATCTTGAGCAGGCCGTAGTCCTTCACCTGCTCGAGATTGGGCGCCAGCGGGGCCAGCAGCTTCTCTTCCTGCGGGCCGGCGAACAGCGTGGCCTTGACCGTGTTGCTGGAACCCGGGGCGATGGTGCCCACCGGCGTGTACATGGCGGTGAAGTACGTGGTCTGCGCGTGGACGCTGGCGTCGTAGCGGCCCACGCTGTAGCTGCGCGCGGTATCGGCCGGCAGGATCCAGGCCGACGAGAAGTAGTGCTGGATCATGGCGATCCAGCCGTTCTGCGACGTGGCCTTGGGGTCGATGACGCCCTTGTCCTTGCCCTTGTCGAGATCGGAGAACGAGATCTTGTGGAACGAGCCTTCGGTGTAGACCGACGGCCCGGTGTACGAGCTCGGGCCGTTGAAGTAGCCGCCCGGGGGCACCCGACCGTCGCGAACCAGCTGCAGGTACAGGTCGGGCGCGATCGGCGCGGCCGAGTGGTTGATCACCTGGTGCGTGACGTCGATGGCGTAGCTGCCCCGATGGAACGTGTAGGTCTTGACCAGTTGCACGCCCTCGACCTCGGGCGACTCGAAGCGCACCGACAGCTCGTCCTTGCCGTCGGCCAGGGTGCGCTCGGTGCTCGTCAGGCGCATCACGCCGTGCTTCAGCGCGTCGCGGCCGGCCAGGCTCGTGAGCCCGGTCTGCGCGGCGTAGAACTGCGCGTTGTTGGTGTCGAACACCTTCACGTCGGCCTTGGGCGGGACCACGTCGTGGATGCCGACCAGGCCTTTGATCTGGCGCCACACTTCCGAGTGGTTGTCGACGTCCTGGTACTTGAGCAGGTCGAGGTCGACCATGTCGGCGCCCAGCGTGGTGAGCGTGGCCTTGACCACGTCGGTCTGGATGGTGACGTCCTCGATCGGCAGCGCCACGACGGCACCCGACGCGGCCCCGAAGGCCGCCGTGGCCGCGGCCACCGGCGGCGCGTTGTTGACCACCGCGGAGGCCGCCTGCGAAGCGCCGACGGCCTGGGCGGCCGGACGCGGCGACATCAGCGAGGGTTCGCCGTGATGGACGCGCCACTTGTCGAACAGCAACAGCAGCGACATCATCAGGACGACCAGCAGCAGGGTGCGGCGGAATTCGGTCATGTGGGGGGGTTCGAGAGGTTGTTTTTGTCGGTCGCGACCGGGGTCGGCATCGCGGCGGCCGGCGCGCGGCCGGAGTCAGCTTGCAGCAGGCCCGTGAACAGGCCGGCCGCGGAACGTGCTGGAGATGGGGACGCTTTCGCGCGATCCCAGGGCATATTGTCGGGGACTTCGTCGCAACCGCCGTGACACCACGGATTGCAGCGGAGGATGCGCCATCCCGCCAGCCCGGTGCCGACGAGCGCCCCGTGCTTCTGGAGCGCCTGGATGGCGTAGGCCGAGCAGGTGGGCGTGAAGCGGCAGCTCTGGCCCACCCAGGGGCTCAGCAGCAGCCGATAGAGGCGCACCGCGCCGATGAGCACGCGGCGGGGTAGCTGCAGCAGCACGTTCAGGCCGCGCATGGCGGACTTTCCGGGGGCTTGGCCAGGCTCTTCGAGCCTTTGCCGTCGCCCTTGCCCTTGCCCTTGCCCTTGTACGGCGCTTCTCCGGGCGGACGCGGCCTGACCTTGTCGCGTTCGCCGCGCACCGCCCTGTCGAACAGCGCGCGCAGCTCGGCGCGCGCCGCCTCCTTCAAGGCGTCGGACGCGGCGCTGGGGTATTGCTTCGGATCGAACGGCGAGCGCTGGCGCACCACCCACAGGCCGGGCTCCAGCTGCGGCGCACAGGCGGCCGCCACGTTACGGATCTGGCGCTTGACCAGCGTGCGGGTGACCGCCCGCTTGGCATGGCGCTTGGGCACCACCAGCCCCAGCCAACGGTCGAACGGACGGCCGGTGATCGGGGTTTCCACCAGCGCCGAGTTCAGGTCGTCCACAACTTTCGTCTCCTCGGAAACGAAGCCTGTGGATAACTCTGTAGACAAGCTGGGGTCGACCGGTGCATGGCCGCTCGCGTCGGGCTCGAGAACAGACGTCGACGATTCGGTGCTTGCCGCGGAACGTGCCATCGGAGGCTTCAAAGGCAGCGGCCTGCCGTCCAGGTGATGGACGGCAAAATGAGGGCTGCGCAGACGCATGGGCGTCGCGAGCACGCGCACGTAGTCCGCCGGCCGGACAAGGCGGCCAAGCAGCGTGGAATCGAGGTCGCCTGCGGTCATGGCCGCCGGCCCGGTGTGCCGTGAGGCAAGAATTCAATGCGCGGCAACCACGCCCTCGACGAGGAGCGTGAGACAGACACAACGAGGGCGGCAGAAGCCGCCCTGGAATTCCTTACCGGCGAAGCGTTCAGTCCGACGTCTGGAATCAGACGGCGAGACGCTTGCGACCCTTGGCGCGGCGGGCCGCGATGACGGCACGGCCGCCATTGGTCTTCATGCGAACGAGGAAGCCGTGCGTACGGGCGCGACGGACTTTGGAGGGCTGGTAGGTACGCTTCATGGATGAAAATCTCCGGGGAACCCTCGATTAGAGCAGAGAAAGGCATTGAGAGTCAACGACTTGCCACGAGTCGCCGTGCGATCCGGGGGGATTGACCCCGGCTCGATTTCTGTGGATAACCGTGTCTTTGCCGATCCGGCGCGGGTAGAATCTGCCGGCTTGAGAAGAACTTGTCCACAATGTCCCTAGACCTTTGGCACCGGAGTTGCGAGCGTCTCGCCACCGAGCTGCCCGAACAGCAATTCAGCACCTGGATCCGGCCCCTGCCGCCCGCCGATTTCACCGACGTGGGCGACGGCGCGGTGGCGCTGGTGCGCGTGCCCAACCGCTTCAAGCTCGACTGGATCCGCTCGCAGTACGGCTCGCGCATCGAATCCGTGCTCACCGAGCTGGCCGGCAAGCCCGTACGCCTCGAGCTCGCGCTCGCGCCGCGCGAGGCGCCGGCCCCGGGCCACGCGCACGTGCCCGCCGGCAGCGGCTTCATCACCAGCAATCCGCCGCAGCGCATCGGCGCCGTGTTCGAGCACGCGCTGGCCAACGTGCCGGCCAACGGCCACGCCGCCGCGGCCCCCGCGCAGGCGCGGCCGATGCACGCAGCGCCGGCCATGAACTCGCACCGACTCAACCCGGCGCTCACCTTCGACACGCTGGTGGCCGGCCGCGCCAACCAGATGGCCCGCACCGCGGCGCTGCACGTGGCCGGCGCGCCGGGGGCGGTGTACAACCCGCTGTTCGTCTACGGCGGCGTCGGCCTGGGCAAGACCCACCTGGTGCACGCCGTGGGCAACCAGCTGCTGAAAGACAAGCCGGATGCCCGGGTGCTCTACCTGCACGCCGAGCAGTTCATCTCCGACGTCGTCAAGAACTACCAGCGCAAGACCTTCGACGAGCTCAAGGCCAAGTACCACTCGCTCGACCTGCTGCTGATCGACGACGTGCAGTTCTTCGCCGGCAAGGAGCGCACGCAGGAGGAGTTCTTCAACGCCTTCGAGGCGCTGCTGTCGCGCCGTGCGCACATCATCATGACGAGCGACACGTACCCGAAGGGGCTGGCCGACATCGACGAGCGCCTCACCAGCCGCTTCGACTCCGGCCTGACGGTGGCCATCGAGCCG
>JACMOG010000692.1 GCA_014378125.1 Vitreoscilla sp.
CCCGGGTCAACGGCGTCCGAGCGGGCCAGCGGATGGGCACAAACCCTCGGGCCGACGCTCAGGCCCAGTCGGTTCCCGCCGCCAGCACCGCGATGGCCGCCGGGAAGCCGCGCGCATCCTCGGCGTCGAAGCGCGCGGTGAGCGGGCTGTCGAGGTCGAACACGCCCACCAGCCGGTCGCCGGCCAGCACCGGCAGCACCAGCTCCGAGTTGGACGCCGAGTCGCACGCGATGTGGCCGGGGAACGCATGCACGTCCTCCACCAGCTGGATCTCGCGCGTGGTCGCGCAGGCGCCGCACACGCCGCGTGCGAACGGAATGCGCACGCAGGCCACCTTGCCCTGGAACGGGCCCACGCGCAGCTCCTGGCCGTGCGCCATGTAGAAGCCGGCCCAGTTGAGGTGCGGCACCGATTGGTAGACCAACGCGGAAAACTGCGCCAGGTTGGACAGCCAGTGGCGCTCGCCCTCCAGCACCGAGCGCACCTGGGCGACCAGCAGCTCGTAGGACGCGCGCTTGGCGTCGGGGGTGGACATGTCGAGGGTGTCGGCGACTTCGAAACTCATGGCGGCTCGCGGCGTGGCAGGAAAACGGATGGCGCCATTGTCGGCCAGCGGCGCGCCCGGCGCGCCGGGAAGGGGCTCAGGCGCGGATCGGCAGCCGGGCGGTGAAGGTGGTGCCCTGCTCCGCCGAGGACGTGGCGGTGACGGTGCCGGCGTGGGAGCGGGCGATCTGGGCGCAGATGTACAGGCCCAGGCCGAGCCCCTCGCGCGCCGCGGTGCGACGCCAGAACGGCGCGAACACCTTGTCGATGCGATCGGCGGGAATCGGCTCGCCCTCGTTGTGCACCTCGATCACCACGTCGTCGCCATCGAACCGGGCCGCCACCCGCACGGGCGTGGTCTCCTGGCCGTGCGACAGCGCGTTGGCCAGCAGGTTGGACAGCAGTTGCTGGATGCGGTTCGGATCGCAGCGCAACATCCCGTCGATCGCGATGTCCGACACGATCCGGCGCTCGGGATGCGCCTCGCGCAGCTCGGCCGTCACGCCTTCGAGGGCCTGGCCCAGCGTGTCGGTCTGCGTGGGCGCGATGCCGATCCCGCTGCCCAGCCGGCCACGCGCGAAGTCGAGCACGTCGTCGATGAGGCCCGACATGCGCCTGGCGCTGCGCTCGATGCGCTGCGCCGCGGTGGTCACGGCCACGGGGTCGTGCGCCTTGCGCTGCAGCAGCGTCGCGCCCATGGCCACGGCGGCCAGCGGGTTGCGCAGGTCGTGGCCCAGCACGGCGATGAACTGCTCGCGCAGCTCGCCCGCCTCGCGTTCGTCGAGCAGCGCCGACTCGGTGCGGTCGCGGGCGCGATCGCTTTCCAGCTGCAGCGTGATCAGCTGCGCGAACAGCTCGAACATGCCGATGGTCTTGGGCTCGCGCAGCTTGTGCGGCTGCGCGTCGATGGCGCACAGGTTGCCGAAGTACTCGCCGTCGGACAGCCTGATGGGCACCGAGGCGTAGCTCTCGATCTGGTAGATGCGCGGCGTGGGGTGGTTGCGGAACTCGGGGTCTTCGCTGGCGTGGTCGATGAAGATCGGCGTGTCGGAGGAGCGCACGTCGTGGCACAGGGTGGACTCGAGCACCAGCTCGCCGCCGGGCACCAACCCGAAGCCGACACGATCCTCGACCGCGCAGGCCACCCACTGCTTGTCGGTGACCCGAGCCACGGCGGCGAACCCCATGCCGGTGGACTCGCACAACACCTTCAACAGCCGAGGCACCGCCTCGATGCGGGTGATGGCGGCGATGTCCTGGGCGATGGACGCTGCATCGACCTGGATCGCGACCTGCGACTGGCGAAGCGAATTCATGGGCAAGGACCGAGTTCCGATCGGAAGAACACAACCACTATACGCAAGATGCCTGAACAAGCCAGAATGGCTGGCGATGGCCCTCACTCCTACCCAGCGCTACCTGCCCTGGATCGTCGCCACCGCGCTGTTCATGGAGCAGCTCGACTCGACGATCGTCAACACCGGCATCCCTTCCATGGCCATCAGCCTGGGCGTGACGCCCTTGAGCCTGAAGGCGGTGGTCACCAGCTACATCCTGGCGCTGGCCGTGTCCATTCCCGTCAGCGGCTGGCTGGCCGAGCGCTTCGGCAGCCGGCGCATCTTCCTGTTCGCGCTGGGACTTTTCACCGTGTCTTCGGTGCTGTGCGGCCTGGCGCCCAACGCCAGCCTGCTGGTGGCCGCGCGCGTGCCGCAGGGGGTGGCGGCCGCGATGATGATGCCGGTGGGACGCAGCGCGGTGGTGCGCACGTTCCCGAAGTCCGAGCTGTTGCGGGTGATGAACTTCATCATCATCCCGGCGCTGATCGGGCCGCTCCTGGGCCCGACGGTGGGCGGGCTGATCGTGCACTGGCTGTCGTGGCGCGAGATCTTTTTTGTGAACGTGCCCATCGGGCTCGGCGCGCTCATCATCATCCAGCGCTATATGCCCGACTACCGCGCCGAGGCGCCGCGCCCGCTGGATGTCACCGGCTTCGTGCTGTTTGGCAGCGGCACGGCGCTGCTGTCGTGGCTGCTGGAGGTGTTCGGCGAGCACAGCGTGCCGGCGCTGCAGATGACGGTGCTGTTCTTGCTGTCGGCGGTGCTGTTGCTGGCCTATGGCTGGCACGCCACGCAGGTGCCGTTCCCGCTGCTGCGGCTGGGGGTGTTCAAGGTGCGCACCTTCCGCATCTCGGTGCTGGGCGGCTTCGTCACGCGGCTGGGAATCGGCGGCCTGCCCTTCCTGCTGCCGTTGCTGTACCAGCTGGGCCTGGGGCTGCCGGCATGGGAGTCGGGCCTGCTGATGATGCCGGCCGCCGCGGCGGCCATGTTCATGAAGGTGCTGTCGTCGTCGCTGCTGCGCCGCTTCGGCTATCGCCAGGTGCTGGTGGTCAACACGGTGCTGATCGCCTGCGCCATCGCCGCCTATTCGCTGATCGGCCCGGGCGCGCCGATCTGGGCCATCCTGGGCATCGGCCTGATGCTGGGACTGTTCAACTCGCTGCAATTCTCCAGCCTCAACACGATGGCCTACGCCGACATCGACGGCGCCGACACCTCGATGGCCAGCACCATCGCCAGCACGCTGCAGCAGATGTCGCTGAGCTTCGGCCTGGCGGTGGCCTCGCTGATCACCATCTTCTTCCTGGCCGACCTGCCCCAGTCCGACCACGCGGCGGTCACCGACGCGTTGCACCACGGCTACCTGACGATGGCGGCGCTCACGCTGGTGTCGTCCGCGGCGTTCTGGTGGCTGCACAAGGACGACGGCGAGAGCGTCAGCAAGGGGGTGGAGACGCCCCCTGCGGGTGAACCCCGACAGTCGGAACTGTCCTGAAATCTGCCGCTTCTCCTACAAACGGGCGTGCGGGACCTGGGCAGAATACAAAGCATCCGAAGTACGAAACCGGCCGCAGATTGGGCGGATCGATGGGAACCCGTCACCCAGTACTCGCAGGAAACCGTCTTCTCGACCTCGCGTCCTGATGTCGGTAGATGTGCCCGCCTCCAGCAATGGACAGCGGGCTTCATCTTTTGGGCGAACGGAAAGCCGCGGGCGTATCAGCCGAACGTTTTCGGCCGCCCAAAGCGGACATCGGCGCGCGCCACGGGCAAGGGATGGGCGGAGGGTTGGGCATCGCCGATGCTGGAGGCTCGCAACGCGCATCCGGGCGGCGCCGTTCTCGCCCGAGTCTCCAGGAATCTCCCACGATGGCTCCCCTGTCCCGCCTGGCCGCCGGCCTGATCGCCCTGGCCTGCCTGTCCTCCGCGGCCCACGCCGCCGTCACCAAGGTTCCTCACCGCACGGCCGCGTGCGAGAAGGCCAAGGACGGCTGGTGCACCGCCAGCGCGTCGGACGGCAGCTTCAGGGTGAGCATGCCCATGCCGTTCAACGAATTCACGCTGCTCGAGCCGGGCGCCTTCGTCCCGCGAACCTTGGCCATGGGCTGCGGCACGACCGACGGCATCCGCTTCATGGCCGCGCGCACGTTCTACACGGGCGGCGCCGCCGCGGCCAGGAGCACGTTCGACAAGATCGGCGTCGACGACGGCAAGCTGGGCACGGTGGTGAGCCTCAAGCACGGCAAGGTGGACGGCCACGACGCGGTCGACTTCGTGGCCGAGAGCGACCAGGGGCGGCTCCACATGCGGACGGTGCTGCTCGGCGATTCGATGATCGGCCTGACGGCCTTCATGCCACCGGGTGCGGACGCCAGGTATCCGGGCGCGGTCGACCAGTTCATCGAGTCGCTGCACGTCACGGCAAGGTAGCGCGGCCTAGTCGCGCTTCCATTTGGGGCGGTCCCACTCCAGCAGCTCGGCGAGCCGCTTGACGATCCACTCGCCCTCGGCCGGCGGCACGGGGGCCTCGGGGCCCTGCAACCCGGCGTGCAGGCGCTCGAGCACGTCGGCCTCGGGGAGGCTCAGCTGCCACTGCAGCGTCTGCGCGCGTTCCACCAGCATCGTGGCCAGCGCCTCGCAGAACTCGTAGCGCTCCGTGATGGCCGCGCGGGTGGCGCTCGGCCGGGTGCGTCCGGGCTCGACGAACAGCGCGATGAACGACGGCGGGATCTCGATCTGGTTCTCGTCTGACATCCAGCGATTGTCACCGCAGCGCCATCCCGCGGGACGCCCCTGCGGCGAACGTGTTTCGCGGCCCCGGTTATCCTCTGGATCACCATGCGTGACCTCATTCCGCTCCTCGTCGCCCACGGCGCCCTGATCGTGTTCCTGATCACGCTCGCCGCCCGGGTCGGCGCGCCCGTGCCCGCCGCGCCGCTGCTGGTGGTGGCCGGCGGCGGGGCCATGGCCGGGCAGGTGTCGCTGGGGGGGTGCCTGGTCGCCTCGGTGGGGGCCAACGTCCTGGGCGACGCCCGCTGGTACCAGGCCGGA
>JACMOG010000693.1 GCA_014378125.1 Vitreoscilla sp.
GAAGCACACGGGGCCGGACGGCGCGGGCGCGGGTGCCGGTGCAGGAGCGGGCGCGGGCGCGGGAGCAGGCGCTGGGGCCGGCGCGGGCGAAGGAGCGGGGGCCGGAGCGGGCGCGGCCGGCACGGCATACGTGAAGGTGGCCGAGTCGTAGGCCGGCGAGCCGTTGTTGTAGGTGAACGAATAGCTCAGCGCGTTGCCGCCGGCCACCGTCACGGGTTGCTCGTCGCGGGCGGTGACCGTGTTGTAGGTCATGCGCAGGTTCTGCTGCGGCCCGCCGTTGACCTGGTAGTGGACGTCGACCCAGGTCGTGTTGACGTTCGACTTGAACCAGATGGTGGCCGTGGGGCCCGATACCGTCACGCCTTGCGTGAAATCGGCCGCGTACGCGTGGGCGCCGAATGTCAGCGCCGCCGCGAATACCACCCACGGGGAGCTCTTGAATCCAATGGTCTGCATGTCTCGTTCCTTGGCGTTGTTTTTGATCGCCAATGGATTGTGGGATTCGAAGAAATCACCATTCTGACCGAATGAAACAAGACGTATCGAAACAAAGTTTTCGCAGGGACGCACTTTTATGAAAGCGCTACCAATGAGCGCCGCTTCATCAACGAATAATATTCGCTTGATATTGGCATGAAAGCGGTTTCAAAGATTAACAAATGCCAGTTTGTGAGGCATTTGCAATCATGTTATTTGCTGCCTTGCAGCATATATATTTGACGAAGGATATTCAACGAAAAACAGATCCAATACCCGAATTCGGGGATGGCTAAATATTCAGAAAGCGCGCCGGCTACGGATAGCTGACCAGGTTGATCGCCTCCGCGCCCGTGCTCCTCGTGGCGCCGCCGCTGGCGTTGACGACGTGGCTGATGGAGCCGTGGCCGCCCAGGGACACCGTCAACAGGTCGTGCAGGCGCACGCCCGGCGCCTCGGGCACCTCGAACGCGCGCGCCGCGTCCACGTGCGTGTTCCTGCCGCCGATGCTGAAGAAGCAATAGCTGCCCAGGCCCCAGGCCTCGTGCCGGGTCACGCCGTCGCCCACCTTGTAGGCGGCCCAGCCGTTGCCGCGCCCGCTGCTCCAGGCGGCCTGGGCGGGCACGTCGTAGGGCATCTCGTTCTGGAAGAAGATCGTCTGGCCGTCCTCGCCGTTCCACACCACCTGGTGCTTGCGGTAGTGCTCCACGAACAGGCCGGTGGCCAGCACGTGGGCGCCGTTGACGGTGACGCCGGTGTCGGCCGGGTTCACCGTCCAGCCCGGGCGCACGCTGCCGTGGTCGGCGCGCCAGGCCCACACGTGGTCGATGAGCGTGTCGTCGGCGTTGACCACCAGGCTCTCGGTGGCCCGGCCGGCCACGGCGCCGCCGATCCGGAAGAACACATCCTGCACGCTGATGGGGCTGATGGCGTGGCGCGCGGTGGCGCCCAGCGGGCCCACCACCAGCAGCGCGGCGCTGTTGGTGGTGCCGGCGTCGAACAGCAGGCCGGCGATGCGCACGCCGTCGACGTCGGCCACCGACATCGGCGTGACACCGCCCACGGGCTGCAGCGTGGCGAAGCCCAACCCCAGCACCACGGTGCCCGGCCGCGTGACGGCCAGGGTCTGGTCGATCGGATAGAGGCCCGGCGTGAACAGCAGGTTCAGGCCCGCGGCGAGCGCGGCGTTGAGCGTGGCGGCGCTCTCGCCGGGGCGGGCCACGTGGAACTGGCGCAGCGGGATCGAGCCACCCGCCGTGGGCGCCCGGGTGCTCCAGCTGGTGCCCGACGCCTCGATCCGTAGCGCCGGCAGGAACACCCGATACCTGCCATCCTCGTCCACGTACAGCCAGGGCTTCTCGCGCGATCGCGGCGTGGTGGCCAACGAGGTGACGGGCGGCTTCGGAAACGACGTCGCCGGCGCCCCCACGACGCCCGAGAACACCATGTTCCAGCCGCCGCCCTGCCAGCCGCCCACGGTGCTGCCGCGCGTGTACCACTGCTGCTGGCCGCCCGTGGCCACGCCGCCGTCGATGCGGCTGTCGGCGAGGTAGCCGCCGCTTGAATATCCTTCGCCGGGCTTGCCGTCGTTGCTCGGGCTCACGCGCAACGTGCCGAGGATGTGCACGCGGCGCATCGGGGCGGCCTGCGACACGGCCCAGGTGGTGACGCCGCCGGTCGGCGCCACCGACAGGTTCTCCACCGAGCGCCAGAAGTTGATCAGCGCGTTGCCGCGGTCGTGCAGGTTCCAGCCGCTGTCGGCCACCACGTTGCCCGTGATGCGCACGGCGTCCGGCTCGAGGCCCAGTCCCTGCACCGAGGTGTAGTAGCCGAGCCTGGCCGTGACGTCGTAGTGGCCCGGCTTGAACAGGAAGGCCACGCGTTGGGGGCCGAACTCCGCGTCGGGGCTCAGAAACTGTGGATTGAACGCGGCATCCAGCGCGGCCTGGATCGCGGCCTTCGGCATGGACGGATCGAAGACGTGGACGTTCGGGCCGAGGTCGGGCGTGTCCGACGGCGGTGCCACGGCATCGGCGGCGCGCGCGTGGGCGGCGGTGGCGAGCAGGGCGGCGAGAGCGGCCTGGGCGAGGCGTCGAGCGGGGGTGTTGGAAAGGGTCACGAAGCCATTGTGGCCGCGTATGAATGCGCTTTCAAGAATGCCTCATGCGGCGCAGGCGGCCTCGACGTCGGCACGGCTGCGCGCGATGGGCGGGCCCAGCTCGCGCCGGCCATCGGAAGTGACCAGGACGTCGTCCTCGATGCGGATGCCGCCGAAATCCGCGTGCTTTTCGAACATCGCGTAGTCGATGAAGCCAGCGTGCCGGCCTTCGGCCTTCCAGCGCTCGGTGAGCCAGCGGTTGATGTAGATGCCGGGCCCGATGGTGACGACGAAGCCGGGTTGCAACGGCCGCGCGAGACGCAGCGACTTGTGGCCGAACAGCGTGCTGCGTACATACCCCTCGCCGTAGCCCACGTCGTTCTCGCCGAGGCCCTCCAGGTCGTGCACGTCCAGGCCCATCATGTGGCCGGTGCCGCACTGGAAGAAGATGGCGTGGGCGCCGGCCTGCACGGCCTCGTCGGCGTCGCCGCGCATGAAGCCCAGCGCCTTCATCCCTTCCACCATCGTGCGGCAGGCCAGCTGGTGGATGTCCCGATAGGGCACGCCGGGAGCGACCGCGGCGATGGCGCGCGTCTGCGCGTCCAGCACCAGGTCGTAGAGCTCGCCCTGCAGGCCCGCGAAGCAGCCGCCCACGGGAATGGTGCGCGTGATGTCCGACGCGTAGCCGACGGGCGAGTTGGCACCCGTGTCGTTGACGATCAGCTCGCCGCCGCGCAGCGTCACCGAGTGGTCGTGGTTGTGCAGGATCTCGCCGCGGCTGGTGAAGATGGACGGGTAGGCCAGGCGCCGGCCGTGGCGCAGCGCGAGGCCTTCCATCGCGCCGACGATCTCCTGTTCGACCACGCCCGGGCGTGCCAGCCGCATCGCCAGGTGGTGAAGGTCGCGCGTGACGTGCAGCGCGTTCTCGATCTCGGCCACCTCGGCCGTGCTCTTGACCGCACGCAGCGCGATCACGGCCAGCGTCAGCACGCGGCTGGCGGCCGACTCGAGCTGCGCGTCGGCCAGCCCCAGCCAGGCCGACAGCGCCAGGCGCGATTCGCCACGGTAGGGCTTGAGGAAATGCACCTCGCGCCCCTGCGCGCGCGCAGCCGCGAGCGTCTCGCCAAGCCGCGCCTGCGTGCCCGTCGCGCCGATGGCCGACAACGCTGCACGTTCCGCAACGCTGGGCAGCGGCCCGGTCCACACGAGGTGGTCGATGCCGATGTCATCGCCGAACAGCGTGGCCTGGCCGTCGTCGATGTCGACCAGCAGCGCGAGCTCGGGCTGCTGCAGCCCGCAGAAGTACAGGAAGCTCGAGTCCTGGCGGAAGTCGTACGCGTTGTGCAGGTAGTTCATCGGGCTGTCCACGTGGCCCGGCAGCAGCACGAGGCCGCGGGCACCGGCGGTCCGCAGGATGGCGAGCAGGGCGTCGCGGCGGGCGGCGTACGTGGCGGCGGGAAACATCGACATGGCGGGGATCCTCGGGTTCTGGCGCGGTTTTCGTGAATTATCCGGGCTGCGGGCCGCAGGAAGTTCGGTCCTCGCGGGGTCTAGGCGTTACCTCGGAAGCAGGCACCGCCCGTGGCTGCGAGAATGCGCCCGCATTCGATGTCGCGGTCACGAGCCGCGGCGCCGCTCACCCTGCCAACGAATCCGACCCCCTCATGGCCCTGCTGCAACTCGACGACCAACAGATCAAGACCTGGACCCGCGCCCAGAAGGATCAGTGGTGGCTCACCAACGTCTACCGCGGCGACATGGCCCAGCTCACGTGGCGTTCGGGCATCAC
>JACMOG010000058.1 GCA_014378125.1 Vitreoscilla sp.
CGCCCCCGGGCGGGGTGCTGAAAGCGCACAGCTCCCCCGCCACCCTGCGCGCAGCCGCAGGACCCACGCTGGCGAGAGGCGATGCCCCGGGGATGGATCCTGCGACTGCGCGCAGGATGACCGGTTGCGTCACGCGTCCGTCGGCTTGCAGCCACATCCCCGCAACGCGCCGTGAACCTTGTGGTTGACGGGGCAACTTCTGCTTGTCGCCGCCCGCCCGCTTTGCTTCAATCAAGTCGTGCCGCGATTCAGGGAGGTTCCTGGGCGGTGCATCCGGACCCCACGCCCATCCGTCACGACAAGGACTCCCCCATGAAGCACCTCCTCACCGCCCTCGCCCTGACCCTCGCCGCCGCCGGCGCGTTCGCCGCCGACCCGACGCCCCCGGCCAAGGCCGAAGGTGCGAGCAAGCCCATGACCGCTCAGCAGCAGAAGATGGCCGATTGCTCGGCCGCCAACAAGGGCAAGAAGGGCGACGACTACAAGTCTTCGCAGAAGGCCTGCCTGTCGGGCGCCGCCGCGCCGGCCTCCGCCCCGGTGACGCAGCAGCAGAAGATGGCCGCCAGCTCCAAGCAGAACAAGGGCAAGAAGGGCGACGACTACAAGAGCTCGCAGAAGGCCTGCCTGGCGGCCTGATCGAGCGCCAGCTGCGCCCCGCGCAGCGTTCCTGCGACCCCGGCCGCGTGCCGGGTTTGTCGTTTGAGCACGACCGCAGCCTGCACCAGTCGCGCCATCGCAGACTTGTAGGCGGCGTTGTCCTCGCGTCCGTCGACGGCGAGTACGAGAACGACGAGCTTGTCATCCTCGACTTGGTAGACCAGCCGCACGCCTTGCTTGAGAAGCTTGATCTTGTAGCAGTTGGCAAGGTCGCCGTGCAGTTCGCCGCCGGGGACATGGGGGTTGTCGAGCCGCTTCGCCAGCATCTTCTTGACGTTGGCGCGTACCGCCCCATCCAACGCACGGTATTCAACCAGCGCCGCGGGCAAGAACATCAGGCGATATTTGTGCTTCGCCGCGGTCGCTTTCGTCGCGCCGACCTTGGGCCTAGAGGTCGTCAATATCCACCTCGATCGCCTTGCTCTTGTCGGCGAGGCGGGCTCGAACCGTGGAAAGAAGCTCGCGATCGGCCAGCTCCTCCATCAGCACCTGGAACAGCTCGGGTTCGACCATGTAGAAGGCGGCCTTGTTGTGGTTGAGCACGGCCACGGGACGCTTGTTGGCCTCGCGCAGCACGGCGGCCGGGTTCCTCTTGAACTCGGACATGCTCACGACGACGTCGGGGAGGATAGCTTGCATTTCGGCTCCTTGTTTGGAGCTGAGTTTAGCTACAAATTTGACTCTAATTAAGTTTGGGGCGAGATTGACGACATCCATGCCGTCGATTCTGTCGTCCGGCGAGCTTGCCCACACCTCCCGGGCGAGTTCCGAGCAGCGCGGAAGTGAAGGTTCAGGCCCCGATTGCCGCGCCCGCCCCGCAACCTGGCCTTCCGCGCGCAGGTGTTTGTCCGCCAAGCCCGAACATGACTTCACGCCCACCGACCAGTCCCTGGCCGGCGACGCGTTCAACGTCAACTCACCGTCATTCGAGGATTTCCATGAAGCCATTGATCATCGCCCTGTCGTTCGCGCTCGCCGCGGCTGGCGCTTACGCCAGGACCCCGCGCGCCCCGGCCGCGACCGCTTCCGACGCCACCGCGTCCACCACCGTCGCCACCGCGGGCGCCACGCAACCCGGCACGCCGCAGCGTTCGAAGATGAAGACCTGCAACGTCGACGCCAAGACGAAGGACGTGCACGGCCCCGATCGGCGTGCGTTCATGAAGCAGTGCCTGTCGGGCAAGAGCAAGCCCGCCGCGGCGTCCTGAGCGCCCGCCGCGAGTCGCCATGCGGTCTCGTTTCGCGTTTCCGATGCAGAGCACGTTCCGGGATCACGCTGCGGCGCCCGGGTCGGCGCTGCGGGCGGAGGCGCCTTTGCCGAACGGGTCGCCCTCAGCGGTTCCAGTACCGCGCGTCGCCGTAGGTGTGCTTGAGGAAGTCGATCCAAAGCCGCACGCGAAGCGCCAGGTGGCGCGCGTGCGGAAACACCGCGTAGATGCCGTTGGGCGGCGCGGCGAAGTCGTCCAGCACGCTCAGAAGCCGCCCTGACTCCAGGTCGGCGCGCACCTCCCACGCGCTGCGCCAGGCGATGCCCAGGCCGGCCAGGCACCAGTCGTGCAGCACCTGGCCGTCGGTGCAGTCCAGGCGGCCGTTCAGCCGTACGTGGGTGGGTTCGCCGGCGATGGTGAACGCCCAGCCGCGCGGCTGGCTGGCCTCGGAGCTCAGCGTCAGGCAGGCGTGGCGTGCCAGGTCGGCCGGCGTGGCCGGCGTGCCGGCGCGCTTCAGGTAGGCGGCCGAGGCCACGCAGAGGCGCCGGTTGTCGGCCAGGCGCACGCCCACCAGGCTGGAATCCTGCAGGTCGCCCACGCGCACCGCGCAGTCCACGCCTTCATTGACGATGTCCACCACGCGGTCGCTCAGGTTCAGCGACACGCTCACGTCCGGGTGTTCGGCCAGGAACAGCGGCACCAGCGGCGCCACGTGGCGGCGGCCGAAGCCGGCCGGCGCGGTGATGCGCAGGTGGCCGCTGGCCTTCACGCCACCAGCCGACACGCTGGCCTCGGCGCTGGCAAAGTCCAGCAGCAGGCGCTGGCAGTCTTCCAGGAAGGCGCTGCCTTCATGCGTCAGCGCCACGCGGCGCGTCGTGCGGGTCAGCAGCTTCACACCCAGGCGGGCCTCCAGCGCGTCCAGCCGGCGGCTGATCACGGCCGGGTCGATGCCCTCAGCCTGCGCCGCGGCGGTGAGGCTGCCACGCTGCGCCACCGCCACGAAGGATTCCATCTGCTTGAGCTTGTCCATCCGGAATGCGGCGTCAGGCTC
>JACMOG010000694.1 GCA_014378125.1 Vitreoscilla sp.
CGATCCCGGCGCGCTGTCCGATCTTGCGACGAAGCTCGCAGACGCTGACCTTCCTATCGCCGATCTGACTGAAGCAGGACGGATTTTCTTCCGCTTCGATGACGACAGGCTCGCCGGTTACGGCGGCCTCGAGGGCGAAGGTGCCGACCGGCTGTTGCGGTCGCTCGTCGTTGCCCCGGATCGTCGGCGCGAAGGCGTCGGCCGCATCATGCTGGCGGTGCTGGAGCAGGAAGCAGCCGTGCATGGGGTAGGGCGCCTGCACTTGCTGACCACAACCGCCGCCGAGTTCTTCAAGGGCAACGGCTACGCTGCCGCCAATCGGCTAACGGCCCCGGTGTCGATCGCAGCGTCGCTCGAGTTCACCGCGCTGTGCCCAACGAGCGCCGCCTATCTCGTAAAGACGCTGGACCCCGCCTAATGCCGCTCCGCACTCTGTCCGACCCTGAATATCTGCCGTCGCTCGATATCAGTTACGCGCTCGAGCGACCGGCGCTCGGCCTTGGAGCTGGTGATCCGGCGCCGCGCATTCTGCTGCTCTATGGCTCGCTGCGTGAACGCTCGTTTTCGCGGCTGTGTGTCGAGGAGGCAGCGCGGCTCCTGCAGTTCTTCGGAGCCGAGACGCGGATCTTCGATCCCTCGACGCTGCCGCTGCCCGACCAGGTTGCCGGCGACGATCACGACGCAGTCCACGAGCTGCGCGAGCTACCGATGTGGTCGGAAGGGCATGTTTGGTGCAGCCCCGAACGCCACGGCCAGGTGACGGGCATCATGAAAGCGCAAATCGATCATCTGCCGCTCAACATGGGCGGGATGCGGCCGACCCAGGGGCGAACCCTTGCCGTCATGCAGGTGTCGGCGGGCTCGCAATCGTTCAACAGCGTCAACACGCTGCGCCTGCTCGGTCGCTGGATGCGGATGTTCACCATCCCCAACCAGTCGAGCGTCGCCAAGGCATTCAACGAGTTCGACGACGCCGGGCGAATGCAGCCGTCGGCCCATTACGACCGGATTGTCGATGTCATGGAGGAGCTGGTACGGTTTACGGTGCTGCTGCGCCCGCATACCGCTCGACTGGTCGATCGCTATTCGGAGCGGAAGGAAGCAGGCGTGCAGGCCGATGCAACGACCGACCTGTCGAGCATCGCGCTGGCCGGAAACTAATTATAGTCCGTCAGTTCGCGTCGCAGCTTCTTGCGGTACATGAACGGATGGCGACTAACGGACAAGACGACGCTGAAAGGCGTGAATTGGGCGGGAGCCGTCATACTCGTGCAAGCCGGACGTAGGGCAACTATCCCCGCGCTCGCGCTCGAAAGCTGCCTGCAGCCAAGCAACAAATCAAGGCGGCGGCATGTCCCCGCAACCACCATGATGCCAGCGTCCTGGCAAGCCGTTCCCGGGGCGCGGTGGTGCCACCGCCTGAGCCTGATGGTGGGTGTGAGCGCTGAAACGCCGCCCCTGCGCGAGACGAGGGTGAGTAAGATTTGTCGCTATATCCATTCCGACAGACCACGTAAGTCGCTGATTCGTAGAGGCCTCCAAATCACCGATTTGTCGGAAGAAATCGTTGACCTCACATAGGATTCCTAATCAGCGGGTTCCAAGTTCGAACCCTGGTGCGTCCACGATTTTCCGGAACTGGATCAAGCGCGTTCGCG
>JACMOG010000695.1 GCA_014378125.1 Vitreoscilla sp.
CACCACGGCCTCGGCCATCGGCACGAACAGGAAACGCGCGACGCCCGACAGGAAGAACATCGGCACGAACACGATGCAGATGCATACGGTGGACACGAACGCCGGCACGCCGATCTCACCGGCGCCCACCACGATGGCCTCGGTCAGCTCGGTGCCCAGGTGCAGGTGGCGCTCGATGTTCTCGATGGTGACGATGGCCTGGTCCACCAGCACGCCCACCGACAGCGCGAGGCCGCCCAGCGTCATCAGGTTGAGCGTCTCGCCCAGGATCTGCAGCACGATCACCGAGGTGAGGATCGACAGCGGGATCGTGAGGGCGATCACCAGGGTGCTGCGCCAGTTGCCCAGGAACAGCAGCACCAGGGCCGCCGTGAGGCCGGCGGCGATGAGCGCCTCGATGGCCACGCCGACCACGGCCGCCTTGACGAAGATCGACTGGTCGAACAGCGTCTTGACCGATACCTCCTTGGGCATCTGCTCGGCGGCCTTGGGCAGCAGCGCGCGCAGGTTCGACATGATGTCCAGCGTTGACGCGCCGCCGTTCTTCAGCACCGACAGCAGCACGCCGCGCTGGCCGTCCTGGCGCACGATGTTGGTCTGCGGCGCGAAGCCGTCGCGCACGAAGGACACGTCGCCAAGCGTGGTGGTGGCGCCGTTGACGGTGCGCACGGGCAGGTCGTTGAGCGCGGCGATGGTGTCGGTGGAGCCGTTCATCTTCACCGTGAATTCGGTGGGCCCGAACTTGGCGGTGCCCGACGGCAGGATCAGGTTCTGCACGTTTATCGCGTTGACCACGTCCGACGGCGACAGGCCGCGCGCCTGCAGCGCGTTGGTGTCGAGGTCGACCGAGATCAGCTTGCTCTTGCCGCCGTACGGGAACGGGATGGCCACGCCGGGGATGTTGATCAGCTGCGGCCGGAGGATGTTGACCGCGGCGTCGAAGATCGACTGCTCGGGCAGCGTGGCGCTGGACAGGCCCAGCTGCACCACCGGGATGCTGGAGGCCGAGTACTTGATCACCAGCGGCGGCGTGATGCCCGGCGGCAGCTGGCGCAACTGCGCCTGCTCGATGGCGGTGACCTGCGCCAGCGCCGTCTGGATGTTGGCGTTGGGCTGGAAGAAGATCTTGATGACGGCGATGCCCGCCAGCGTCTGCGACTCGATGTGCTCGATGTCGGACACCGTGGTCGTGAGGCTGCGCTCGTTCTGCGCGGTGATGCGGTTGCCCATCTCCTGCGCCGACATGCCCGTGTAGTTCCACACGATGCTGATGACCGGGATGTTGATCTCCGGCAGGATGTCGGTAGGCATCTTCAGCAACGCGAAGGGCGTCGCGAGCACGATCAACATCGCCATGACGATGAACGTGTAGGGTCGTCGCAGCGCCAGCTGGATCAGGTTCATGGATGCCGCGATCGGAAGGGGAGTCAAGCCCGCGATCATATTAAGAAGATGTGAAGGCACCCTCGTCTTTCGGGTATCTCCTTGCCCTCTACCCGGCTGTCCGTTTTGTCAGTTACATCCGAAGGGGCCTGGCATCTCCGCCGTACCCGGCGGCAATGCCTGACCCCTTCGGCTCAGCGCGCCGCGTGCGTCCTGCGATACGCCACGAACGCGTAGTCGAAGTCGTTCGGCGCGTCGGCATGGTGCCGCTCGCGCGCGGTCTCCACGAAGTGCTCGTGCGGCCACGTGGGAAAGCGCGCGTCGCCTTCGAAATCGCGGTCGATCTCGGTCAGCATCAGCTCGTCGGCATGCGGCAAGGCCAACGCATAGACCTCGGCGCCGCCGATCACGAACGCGCGCAGCCCGTGCGGGTTGGCCGCCACCGACTCGAGCGCCAGCTCCAGCGCGTGCTCGAAGTCGTGCGCCACCAGCGCGCCGTCGGCCTGCCAGCCGGGCTGGCGCGTGACGACGATGTTGGTGCGGCCGGTGAGCGGGCGGAAGCGCTTGGGGATCGAGTCCCAGGTCTTGCGCCCCATGATCACCGGATTGCCGAGCGTGGTGCGCTTGAAGAACGCCATGTCCTCCGGCAGCTTCCACAGCAGGTCGTTGGCGTGTCCGATGACGCCGTTGCGCGCCACGGCTGCGATCAGCGCGATCTTCATACCGCCACCGGGGCCTTGATCGCCGGATGGTGCTGGTAGTCCTCGACCGCGAAGTCATCGAATTCGTACTCGAGGATGGACGCCGGCCGGCGCTTGATGTTCAGCGTGGGGTAGGGGAAGGGCGTGCGCTCGAGCTGCGTGTCGACCTGGTCCTTGTGGTTCGCGTACAGGTGGCAGTCGCCGCCCGTCCAGATGAAGTCGCCCACGTCGAGATCGCACTGCTGCGCCACCATGTGGGTGAGCAGGGCGTAGCTGGCGATGTTGAAAGGCACGCCCAGGAAGATGTCGGCGCTGCGCTGGTAGAGCTGGCACGACAGCCTGCCGCGTCCGCCGGAAACGTCGGGCGGGGCCACGTAGAACTGGAAGAACGCGTGGCAGGGCATGAGCGCCATCTTGCCCAGGTCGGCCACGTTCCAGGCGCTGACGATGATGCGGCGCGAGTCGGGGTTGGTCCTGAGCTGCCGGATGACCTCGGCCACCTGGTCGATGTGGCCGCCGTCCGGCGTGGGCCACGGGCGCCATTGCACCCCGTAGGCCGGGCCCAGGTCGCCGTCCTCCC
>JACMOG010000696.1 GCA_014378125.1 Vitreoscilla sp.
ACGTGCCGCAGATGCTGTCCATGATCGCCACGCTGCAGGGCAAGGGGCTGGCCTACCAGGGCGACAACGGCGACGTGAACTACGCCGTGCGCAAGTTTCCCGGCTACGGCAAGCTGTCGGGCAAGTCGCTCGACGACCTGCGCGCCGGCGAGCGCGTGGCCGTGGCCGACGGCAAGACCGATCCGCTCGACTTCGTGCTGTGGAAGTCTGCCAAGCCGTCCGAGCCCGCCGACGCCAGGTGGGACAGCGCGTACGGACCCGGCCGCCCAGGCTGGCACATCGAGTGCTCCGCCATGTCGTGCGCCGTGCTGGGCGAGCGCTTCGACATCCACGGCGGCGGCATGGACCTGCAGTTCCCTCACCACGAGAACGAGATCGCGCAGAGCGAGGGCGCGCTCGGCCACCCGTTCGTCAACTACTGGCTGCACAACGGCTTCCTGAACGTCGACAACGAGAAGATGTCGAAGTCGCTCGGCAACTTCTTCACCATCCGCGACGTGCTCAAGAAGTTCGACGGCGAGACGCTGCGCTTCTTCATGCTGCGCACGCACTACCGCAGCCCGTTCAATTTTTCCGACGCGCATCTCGACGACGCGCGCTCGGCGCTGCGCCGCCTGTACACCGCGCTCGGCACCGTCGCGCTCGTCGATGACAGCGCTGCTGGCACGGCCGAGCAGCCGGTGGACGCCAGCGCCATCGACTGGGCCGACCCGCGCGCGGCCGCGTTCCGCGACGCCATGAACGACGACTTCAACACGCCCGGCGCGCTGGCCGTGCTGTTCGAGATGGCCACCGACCTCAACCGCACGAAGTCGGTGGCCACGGCCACGCTGCTGCGTGCGCTGGGCGCCACGCTGGGCGTGCTGCAGCAGCCGCCGCAGGCCTTCCTGCAGGCCGGCGCCGCGCTTACCGACGCCGACATCCAGTCGCGCATCGAGTCGCGCGCGCAGGCCAAGAAGGATCGCAACTTCGCCGAGGCGGATCGCCTCCGCGACGAGCTGGCCGCGCTGGGCATCACGCTCAAGGACAGCGCGCAAGGCACCACCTGGGTGAAGGCCTGACATGGTGGTTGCTCCGGCCGATGCCGTGCCCGAATCCGTCCGTGACGTGCCCGGCTACTGGGACGACGCCTGTCGTCACCTGGTCAAGCGCGACCGCGTCATGAAGAAACTGATCCCCAAGTTCGGCGACGCCCGGCTGCAGAGCAACGGCGACGCGTTCACCACGCTGGCGCGCTCCATCGTGGGCCAGCAGGTGTCCACCAAGTCGGCGCAGGGCGTCTGGCGCAAGCTCGTGGCCGCCGTCGACGGCCCCGACGTCGAGCTGCTGCAGCCCGCCGCCGTGCTCCAGCTGGCGCCAGAGACCCTCAAGGGCGTCGGCCTGTCGGTGCGCAAGGTGGAGTACCTGAGCGACCTGGCCCGCCATTTCTCCGACGGGGCCGTGCACGTGGGGCAGTGGCACGGCATGGACGACGAGGCGATCATCGAGGAGCTGGTGGCCATCCGCGGCATCGGACGCTGGACGGCCGAGATGTTCCTGATCTTCCATCTCCTGCGTCCGAACGTGCTTCCGCTGGACGATCCGGGCCTGATCCGCGGAATCAGCGAAAATTACTTCAGCGGCGAGCCGGTCTCGCGCGCCGAGGCCCGCGAGCTGGGCGATGGGTGGGCCCCGTACCGCTCGGTCGCCACGTGGTATCTCTGGCGCAGCCTGGACCCCGTGTCCACTACCGAGAGCTGATGCGCCGCCCAATGAGGAACACTTTGATGACCAAACGCCATTTCCTGGAATTCGAGCAGCCCATCGCCGAGCTGGAATCGAAGATCGAAGAGCTGCGCTACGTGCAGAACGAGTCGGCCGTCGACATCTCCGAAGAGATCGACCGGCTCGACAAGAAGAGCCTGCAGCTCACCAAGGACATCTACTCCAGCCTGGCCCCGTGGCAGGTGTACCAGATCGCCCGCCACCCGCAGCGTCCGCAGACGCTCGACTACACCGGCGAGGTGTTCACCGAATTCGAGGAGCTGCACGGCGTCCGCTCGTACGCGGACGACGCGGCCATCGTCGGCGGCCTCGCGCGCTTCAACGGCCAGGCCTGCATGATCCTGGGCCACCAACGCGGCTACGACACCAAGGATCGCCAGGTGCGCAACTTCGGCATGCCGCGCCCCGAGGGCTACCGCAAGGCGCAGCGCCTGATGAAGACGGGCGAGAAGTTCGGGCTGCCCGTGTTCACGTTCATCGACACCATGGGCGCCTACCCCGGCATCGGCGCCGAGGAGCGCGGCCAGTCGGAGGCCATCGGCGCCAGCATCTTCAACATGGCCCAGCTGGAGGTGCCCATCATCTCCACGATCATCGGCGAGGGCGGCGCGGGCGGCGCGCTGGCGACCAGCGTCGGCGATCAGTTGCTGATGCTGCAGTACTCGATCTACTCGGTGATCTCGCCCGAGGGCTGCGCCCCGATCCTCTGGAAGACCTCGGAGCGCGCCGC
>JACMOG010000697.1 GCA_014378125.1 Vitreoscilla sp.
CTCGCTCTCGCCGTAGTGGATGCGGCGCGCCTCCTCGGCGAAGCGCGAGCCCACGTCCTGCGTGTTGTTCAGCAGCTCCGTCACGGCCTCGACGAAGCGTTGCGCGGCGGTGCCGCCGCTCGCCAGCGCGGTCACCTGCGCGGGCGCGGGGGACGCCTGCGCCGGCTCGGATGCGGTCGCGGGCGCGCGCGCGCCGGACAGGTTGAGCCGCGGCGCGCTGGGCAGGCGAAGCACCTCGGCGTTGCCGCAGACGGGACAGTCGAGCAGGCCACGATCGCGCTGCGAGGCGTAGTCGTCCTCGGATCCGAACCAGCCTTCGAACAGGTGGCCGGAGCCGCAGCGGAGATCGAGCACCTTCATCGCGGGGGCGTCAGTCGGCGGACTGCCAGGGCGGCGTCCAGGTGCCGTTGCGCCACTGCTGCAGCTTGAGCAGGCCCACCATCGTCTTGGCGTCGGTGAGCTCGCCGGAGGCCGCGAGTGCGAACAACGCCGCCTCGGCGATGGTGTGCACCTCGACGAACTCGCCCTCGTCGAGCGCCCTCGGCCCGAGCACCAGGCCGCGCGCGAACCACACCTCGATGAACTCGGTGGAGTACGCACAGGCGTTGTGCATCCGGCCGGCGTAGGCCCACTCGGAGGCGGCGTAGCCCGTCTCCTCGCGCAGCTCGCGGCGGGCGCAGTCGAGCGTGGTCTCGTCGGGGTCGAGCTTGCCGGCGGGAAACTCCACCAGCACGCGATCGAGCGGGTAGCGGTGCTGGCGCTCGACGACCAGCTGTCCGTCGTCAAGGAACGGCACGATCATCACGGCGCCCGGATGCACCACGTATTCGCGGAAGGCCGGCTTGCCGTCGGGAAGCCGCACCTCGTCGCGGCGCACCTTCAGGAAATGGCCTTCGTAGACGCTGTCGGACTTGATGCGGCGCTCGACGAGGTGCTCGTCGACGCCGGCCATCGCGCGGACCGGGGAGCCACCGGCGACGATGGGCTCCACATTTTTTTCGGTCACGCGAGGCCTCCGCGCATCAGGTGGCGATGGCCTTGAGGACGGCGTCGCGGCAGGCGGTCATCAGGCCATCCGGCAGCAGGCCGAATCCGATCGCCGCGATGCCGTTGAGGGCCAGCAGCACCGTGGTGGTGGTCTCGGTATGGATGGGCGTGGGATCCAGCGGCTCGTCGAAGAACATCGTCTTGATGATGCGCAGGTAGTAGTACGCGCCGATCAGCGACAGCAGCACGGCGATGACCGCCAGGATGATGTAGCCGTGGTTGCCGGTGGCGAGCAACGCCTGCAGCACCGCGAACTTGGCGTAGAAGCCCACCAGCGGCGGGGTGCCGGCCAGCGAGAACATGAACAGTGCCATGACGCCGGCGATCCACGGCGAGCGCTTGGCCAGGCCGCGCAGGTCGGAGATCTCCTCGCTCTCGAAGCCATGGCGCGACAGCACCATGATCAGGCCGAAGGTGCCCAGCGTGGTGAGCACGTAGGTGATCATGTAGAACAGCGCCGAGCTGTAGCCGTTGGCGGCCGCGGCCGTGTCGACGTCGAGCACCGTGGGCGTGAAGCCCAGCAGCATGAAGCCCAGCTGCGCAATGGCCGAATAGGCCAGCAGGCGCTTGAGGTTGCTCTGCGCGATGGCCGCCAGGTTGCCGAGCGACATCGACACCACCGACAGCACGATCAGCATCTCCTGCCAATCGGTGCCCAGGCCCGACAGGCCTTCCACCAGGATGCGGAAGGTGATGCCGAACGCGGCCAGCTTCGGCGCACCGGAGATCAGCAGCGTGACGGCCGTGGGCGCGCCCTGGTAGACGTCGGGCACCCACATGTGGAACGGCGCGAGGCCGAGCTTGAACGCCAGGCCGGACACGACGAACACGAGGCCGAAGGCCAGCACCTGCGGGTTGATCGTGCCCTTGTGGATGGCGTCGAACACGCCCGGGATGTCCAGCGTGCCGGTGGCGCCGTACATCATCGACAGGCCGTACAGCAGGAAGCCGCTGGCCAGCGCGCCCAGGATGAAGTACTTCATCGCGGCTTCCGTGGACACGGCGTGGTCGCGGCGCAGCGCGGTGAGCGCGTACAGCGACAGGCTCATCAGCTCGAGGCCGACGTAGACGACCAGGAAGTTGTTGGCCGACACCATCACCGAGATGCCCAGCAGCGAGAACATCGCCAGCGTGAGGAACTCGCCCTTGAGCAGGTCGCGCGACTTCAGGTACGGACGCGCGAAGCCCAGCGTGATCATGGTGGCGAGCGTGGCGCACAGCGCCAGCAGGTGGCCCAGCGGATCGATGACGACCATGCGCGACATGCCGTACACGGTGCGCGCGGCCTGCAGCTCATTGAAGTGCAGGAACGCCAGGACGGCCAGCGAGGCCTGGGCCAGGCCGAAGGTGAGCTTCAGGCGGGCTTCGGTGGCGTTGACGCCGACGAGGGCCACCACCGAGGTCATCAGCAGCAGGAAGATCTCGGGATAGACGATCGGCAACGAGGTCAGGTTGATCATGTTGTTCTTTCCGCGCGCTCAGATCTTGGACTGGGCGACGTGCTTCAGCAGCGCATCCACCGACACTTGCATGACGTCGGTGAAGGGCTTCGGATACAGGCCCATCGCCAGGATGGCGATCGCCAGGATCGCGAGCATGAGGAATTCGCGGGGGTTGATGTCCTTCAGGCGGCTGACGCTGCCCTTGGTGACGGGGCCGAAGTACACGCGCTTGACCATCCACAGCGTGTAGGCGGCGCCGAAGATCAGCGCGGTGGCGGCCAGGAAGGCCACCCAGAAGTTGAAGCCGGTGGTGGCCAGGATGACCATCCACTCGCCGACGAACCCGGCGGTGCCCGGCAGGCCGCAGTTGGCCATGGCGAACAGCACCGCGAACGACGCGAACATCGGCATCGTGTTGGCCACGCCGCCGTAGGCCGAGATCTCGCGCGAATGCACGCGGTCGTACAGCACGCCGATGCCCAGGAACATGGCGGCCGACACGAAGCCGTGCGAGATCATCTGCACGATGGCGCCCTGCATGCCCAGCGAGTCGAAGATGAAGAAGCCCCGCGTGCAGGAGCCCATGTGGGCGATGGACGAGTAGGCCACCAGCTTCTTCATGTCGGTCTGCACCATGGCCACGAGGCCGATGTAGACCACGGCGATCAGCGACATCGTGATGATGAGCCAGGCCCAGTGGTGGCTGGCATCGGGCGCGATGGGCAGCGAGAACCGCAGGAAGCCGTAGGCGCCCAGCTCCAGCATGATGGCGGCCAGCACGGCGGAGCCACCGGTGGGCGCCTCGACGTGCACGTCGGGCAGCCACGTGTGCACCGGCCACATCGGCACCTTCACCGCGAACGC
>JACMOG010000698.1 GCA_014378125.1 Vitreoscilla sp.
GAAGCCCAGGCCGTCCAGCAAGACCAGTGGGCGGCCGGCCACTGCGGGGGTCTGCGCCGCCGCCTGGGACGCCGCCGCGGCGGCGGCCACGGCCACGCCGTCGGCCGCGCCGGACGCACCCGACGCACCCGACGCACCCGACGACGCGCCGGCCACGTCGCTGGCCGCGTCGGCCGCGGCCACCGGGTGCGGCTGGTCGATGACGTCGTGCATCGCCACGTGCACCGGGCCGCCCGAGAGCAGCAGCCGCGGGTCGCGCTTGGAGCTGATCTGCAGCGCGTCGAAGCAGTTCAGGTCGGTGGGGAACGCCGGCGTGCGCACCAGCATCTGGCCATCGGGGCTGCACAGGCCGATGGCGAACAGGCGCTCGTCGTTGACGGCGCGGTCGAACAGCTTCTCGAGCTGCTTGGGGCGATTGACGCGAAGCGCCTCCACCACCGAGTCGGACAACGCGTTGGCCACGACGGCGCCGCGGCTGTCCAGGTCGCGCGAGAACCAGCGCAGCGTCACGCGGTCGACCACCGGCAGTACCAGCCAGGCGGTGGCGATGACGACCACCACCAGGGGCAGGAGAAAACGGAGTTGCAGCCGGATCGTCTGTACGATCGGCCAACTGAGGAAGGCAGGCCCGAACTTTGCCGGCGGAACGTTTGTTCCCTGGTTTCTATCTTTGATCAATGGACGATCCACTTTCAGCTACCGAAGGCATGCCCCACAAATGAGCACTCCCCCGGTCAAATCGAACGCGCCTGCCGCATCGCTGGATCTTGCGATGATAGGCAACTGCGCCATCAGTGCCCTGGTCGATGCCACCGCACACGTGGTGTGGTGCTGCATGCCGAGGTTCGACAGCACGCCGGTTTTCGACGCGCTGATACAGTCAGCAAACGGTGTGCCCGAGTCGGGCGCCATGGCATTGGACATCGAAGGCATGGTGCGCCACGAACAGTCCTATGACCACGGCACGGCCATCCTGCGCACCCGCATGTGGGACGCGCAGGGCCAATGCGTGGAGGTGGTCGACTTCGCGCCCCGCTTCGTCACCCGCGACCGCGTGTTCCGCCCGGCGCAGCTCGTCCGACGCATCCGGGCGTTATCCGGTCGGCCGCGCATCCGCGTCAGCGTGCGTCCCCACGGCGGCTGGGGCGCCGACCAGCCGCAGGTCACGCGCGGCAGCCACCACGTGCGCTTCGTGATGCCCGAGATCACGCTGCGCCTGAACACCAGCGTGCCCATCACCTACCTGATGGACGGCACGTGGTTCACCCTCGATCGCGACATGAGCCTGTTCCTGGGCGACGACGAGACCATGACGGGCGGCATCGACGAGACCGCGCGCGAGTTCGAGGACCAGACCTCGCTGATGTGGCGCCACTGGGTCAACCGGCTGGCGCTGCCGCTCGAATACCAGGATGCGGTGATCCGCGCCGCCATCACGCTCAAGCTGTGCCAGTACGAGGAGACCGGCGCCATCGTCGCGGCCATGACCACGAGCCTGCCCGAGGCGCCCAACAGCGGCCGCAACTGGGACTACCGCTTCTGCTGGCTGCGCGACGCATTCTTCGTGGTGCGCGCGCTCAACGGCCTGTCGGAAGTGGGCACGATGGAGAAGTACCTCGGCTGGCTCACCAACGTGCTGCACAAGGAGGCCGGCACCGGCCACGTGCAGCCGTTGTACGGCATCGGGCTGGAGCGCGAGCTGACCGAGTCGTTCGTCACGCAGGCCCAGGGCTACCGCGGCATGGGGCCGGTGCGCATCGGCAACCAGGCGCACGAGCATTTCCAGCACGATACCTACGGCAACATCATCCTCGCCTCCGCCCAGTCGTTCCACGACCATCGCCTGTTCCGGCGCGGCGACGCGGCCGACTTCGCGGCGCTGGAGACGATGGGCGAGCAGGCGTGGCGCCTGCACGACCAGCCCGACGCGGGCATCTGGGAGCTGCGTACCCGCGCCCGCATCCACACGTCGTCGTCGCTGATGTGCTGGGCCGCCTGCGACCGCCTGGCCCACATCGCGGTGCGGGTGGCGCTGCCCGATCGCGCGCGCTTCTGGCGCGACCGCGCCGACGTGATCCGCAGCAAGATCCTGCAGTTCGCTTGGAACGAGAAGCCCCAGGCCTACGCAGAAGGCCTCGGCGGCAGCGAGCTTGACGCCAGCGTGCTGTTGATGGGCGAGGTGGGTTTCGTCCCGCCCAACGACCCGCGCTTCATCAGCACCGTGGAGGCCATGGAGAAGTCCCTGTGCGACGGCCCGTTCATGCGCCGCTACGAGGCCGCCGACGACTTCGGCCGCCCCGAGACCACGTTCAACATCTGCTCGTTCTGGCGCGTGGACGCGCTGGCCCGCATCGGCCGCCGCGACGAGGCCCGCGAGGCCTTCGAGGCGCTTCTCGCGCGCCGCAACCCGGCCGGCATCCTCAGCGAGGACATGAACCCCGACACCGGCGAGCTGTGGGGCAACTTCCCGCAGACCTACTCGATGGTGGGCATCATCCACGGGGCGCTGAGGCTGTCGGCGCCGTGGGATTCGGTCGTCTAGAGACGGGGCTGGCCAAGGAATTCGTAGCTGGCCACGACCTCGCTTGCAAGCGGCCGCTGCGTCCCGCCGGGGCTAGCCGCAACGAACACTTTCCATGCCTGCAGCGATGCTCCGCAGGCATGCCTATGATGGGCCTGCCCGACCTTCGACGACATCCAGGTGCGTGGGCCCGCGCGACGAGAATCGCACGTCACAGCGCGCGATGTCCTCCATGCGCTCCACCAGGGCGGCTGCCGACGCCACTGGCGCAGCATCGTAGGCGGGATGCACGCGACTCAGCAGAGCCGTCAACCGAGCCTGGTGCGACAGGTCGCCCCGTCTTCCGAGCTTCAGGCCGACGATGCGCTGCGCTTCAACGGCATCTCGCCGGCAAAGTAGCGCGTCGTCTTCCGGCGTGCAGAGATAAGACGAACACCAGTGCAGTTGCGGGCCGCGGTCGATTGTGTCGAGGTGGCTCACCATCAACCCGTCCAGCGGCCCCGCGACCTCGACGGCGTAGCGCAACAGCACGGCGTCCGGGTGCCCGCGCCGGAAACGGCCCTGCCAACCGCGGTCATCGTTGTGCGGTTCGGCCAGCGCATCGAGCGCCACGTCATGCGTGGGCAGCGGGCCGGCGCCGTGGCGCGTCACGTAGGCGCGCGCGATGCCGAAGCGCAGGACGGGCGCGCGGATGCCAACTGCAGCGAGCACCGCGTCCGCGCCGGCGGGCGTCACGTCGCTCCACGTCGTGTGTGGATGGAAGCCGCGCGATTCGTCGAGGAGCACGCCTTGTGCGCCTTCGAAGAGCAGCGTGCCCTCGCGCTCCAGGCGAGAGGAGACGACGGCCTCGTCGGCCGGCGCGACCTGCAGCGCCAGGCGGCGTGCCTGCTCGAGCCAGCGCTCGGCGATGTCGTCGTCGTGCAGGGCGCGACCATCGTCATCGCCCGGATCGAGCGCGGACAAGTCGAACTGCGCCGCCAGCGTGCGGCGGATGGCGGCCAGCTTCTCACGCGCCCGGTGGGGATGGGCGAGGTCGGCGTAGCGCAGCGCTTCGTCGGGATGCTCGATCTCGTGCGCCACGGTCTCGCCGACGCCCACGCCACAGCTGCCGTGCGCCTGCGTCCCGCGCAGGCCCTCGCGCAGACGGCCCGCGGCCTGGTGGTAGGGCGTGGTCAGACGGCAACCGGCGGCGATTGTCAAACGCGACAGCGCGTCATCGATGCCCGCTCGACGCAGGAAAGATTCCTCGACCAGCAGCGCCGTGGGATGCACGACGACGGCTGACGCCAGCAGCGTGCGCACGCCACGCACGAATGTGCCAGCGCCGAATTGCGAAAACGTGTGGTGGCGACCGTCCGGCAGCAAGACGTTGTGCCCGGCCTGCGCGCCGCCGTTGAAGCGAGCGACGGTATGTACCGGCCAACGCCGACACAGCGCGTCGGTGAACAGGCCTTTGCCGCAATCGCCGAAACCCAGGCCGACAAGTACCGCGAAACGCGGCGCCTCGCGCATGTTCGGTCAGCCGAACAGGCGCTGC
>JACMOG010000699.1 GCA_014378125.1 Vitreoscilla sp.
CGTGGCGTCGAGGGCCAGGCACTGCGTGAACGCCTGCACCGCGGCCTCGAAGCGGCGCACGGCGAACAGCGCGCCGCCGCGGCCCTCGTGCGCCGAGGCCTTGCCCGCGTCGAGGCGCAGCGCGGCGTCGAAGTCGGGCAGCGCCTCGTCCGGGCGGCCCAGCGCGAGGCGCGCCGTGCCGCGGCCGACGATGGCGTCGACGTACGCGGGCAGCTGCGCGACCGCGCGCTCGTAGCCGGCCAGCGCGTCGGCGTGTCGGCCCAGGTCCTGCAGCACGCGGGCGCGGTTGTTGTGGGCTTGCGCGATGTCGGCGCGCGTGGCGATCACCGCGTCGAAGGCATCCAGCGCGTCGGCCAGCCGGCCCGCGGCGTGCAGCGCGTTGCCGCGGTTGTAGGCGGCCTCCACGTAGTCGGGCCGGAGGGCCAGCGCCGCGTCGAACGACGCCAGCGCAGCGTCATGCCGGCCCAGCGCACTGAGCGTGTTGCCGCGGTTGTTCAGCGCCTCCAGCAGCGTCGGCTGGATCGCCAGCGCGCGCTCCAGGCTTTGCAGGGCCTCGTCGTGGCGGCCCAGCGTGTGCAGCGCGTACCCCAGGTTGCCGTGCGCGCTGGCGTCCTGCGGGTCGACGGCCAGCGCCTGCGCGATGAGGTCGGCCGCGGCCTGCGGATGGCCGGCCTGGAAGGCCAGCATGCCCAGGCCGTGCAGCGCGTCGACATGGCGCGGCGAGCGTCGCAGCACCTCGCGGTAGACGGGCTCGGCCTGCGCCAGGCGGCCGCCCTGGTGCAGCGACTGGGCCTGCGCCATCAACTGGTTCAACGTGGGGATGGCGCCGAAGGCCGGCGGGCGCAGGACGGCGGGGGAAGGCGGGGCGGGTTTCTTGGCCATGGCGCATTTTCGCTGGCGAAGGGTGGATCCTGCGACTGCGCGCAGGATGACCGATCACGCGGTCAGCCCGTCATGCCGTCATCCTGCGCGCAGTCGCAGGATCCACGTCGGCGTCAATGCCGCTCGGAGCTACTGGCTGGCCTTCTGGCGCAGCAGGTTCATCGAACGCAATCCACCCAGCGGACCGGGCGAGGCCGACAGCAGCGCCGCGGGCTTGCCGCCCGTGGCCGCCAGCCCGGCGCCGCCCTCGGCCGTGCCCTGGATGCGCGACATCCAGTCGAACGCATTGAGCACCAGCGGCGTGGGGAACGCGTTGTACTCGGGCGTGACGAACAGCAGAGCCGCGGCCGCGGCCACGCCGGCAAGCTGGCGGTTGTACGAGCCGGCGCGTTCGCTGCCGGAGATGATCAACAGGCGGATGGGCTTCAAGACGGCTCCCGTGCCGCGTCGCGGCTCCGGGAAACGGAGTCTTCGCGCGAAGGCGTCACGCGCCAGCATAGGCCACGCGCGCGCCCCCGGCGCCCCCGAGGGCCTTAGTTCGACTGCTTGATGAGCCGGCCGTCGGCCTGTTGGATCGGCCGCGCGTTCATCGGGTACAGGCGCGAGAAGATCGCCACCTGCTCCACCGAGATCGGCACCGGCTGCTTCATCACCATCCACAGCACGCCTTCGCTGCACGGCGGCGTGGTCATCGAGCCCATGTAGGTGTAGTAGCGCTTGTCCTCGGGCAGCAGCTGCGCCAGGTCGATGCGCGTGCCGGCGCGCACCTCGTCGCCCTTTTCCAGCGGCAGGTTGTTCCACACGGACTGCACGATGGCCTGCGCGCTGCCGCGATCCAGCAGCACCGCCACCACCGCCAGCTTGCCGTCGACGTCCTTGTGCACCAGGTGCGCCACCATGTCGTACTGGCGGCCGTCGACGCGCTCCTCGGACGGGCGATGGAAGTGGAACTGCACCAGCTCGTAGCGCTTGCCGATGATGGTGATCGAGTTGCCCGGCTCCACGTTCACCTGCACCGTGTGGCCGTTGTCGATCACCGAGAACGCGCTCGGGCGGTAGTCGAACTTGATCGGCTCGAGGTCGACGGCGATGCCGCCGCGGATGTCGATCGGGCTCTGGCGCGAACCGGTCGCGCACTTGTTGAATTCGGGGCGCAGCTTGCCCCAGGCGTCGGGGCCTTCGTTGCCGTCGTAGTCCCAGTGCGTGGGCAACAGCGACTGGCCGGCGTGGGCGGCGATGTCGAGGTTGGCGTCGCCGGCCACCGCCGCGGCGGCGTGCTTCGTCCTGTGCGTGGCGGCGCTGGCGGGGGGGCTGGGGCGCACCCAGGTGATGGCGTTCTCGCCGCTCCCGCCCCGGTTGGGCACCCGCCTCGCCGACTTGC
>JACMOG010000700.1 GCA_014378125.1 Vitreoscilla sp.
GAGCAGGCGCTGGTGGCGCGCGGCGTGGCCCTGGTGCGAGCCAAGGTGGGCGACCGCTACGTGCTGGAAGAGCTGCTGGCGCGTGGCTGGCAGCTCGGCGGTGAGAACTCGGGGCACCTGCTGGTGCTCGACCGCCACACCACCGGCGACGGCATCGTCAGCGCGCTGCAGGTTCTGCAGGCGATCCGCCGCAGCGGCCAGTCGCTGGCGGCGCTGCTCGACGGCGTGCACCTGTTCCCGCAGGTGATGATCAACGTGCGGCTGGCCGTTCGCTCCGATTGGCAGCTGAACGCGACGCTGGTGGCCGAGAAGGCCCGCGTCGAGCGGGAGCTGGGCGGCGACGGCCGGGTGCTGATCCGCGCCTCGGGTACCGAGCCCGTGCTGCGCGTGATGGTGGAGGCGCGCGACAGATCGGCAGCCCAGGTCGCCGCGGAACGGCTGGCCGCGGCGGCGAAGGCAACATGACAGTTGCGTGACAACGCGATGGCGCGTTGTCACAATCGCGGCGAAGGGCCGGGGCCAGACCCCGGAACGGCGTCTGGCCCCTCTTGGCGCAGCCTGTCCTGCCGGGGGAATGGCCTGCGGCAAGCCCGTGCAGCGAACTGCCACGCTTGTGTCATCCTCTTGTCACATGGGCCTTCTACATTGGCGCAGTCCCTTTAAACTGCCCCCTGAAAGGCCTGGATCATGAGTTTCAACCTCCGTCTGGTTTCCGTCGCTGCCGCCCTCTGCATGGGCGCGTTCGCGGCTCACGCGGCCGACTCGGTCACCGGCGCCGGCGCTTCGTTCCCGGCACCCATCTATTCGAAGTGGGCCGAGGCCTACAACAAGGCCACCGGCAACCAGATCAACTACCAGTCGGTGGGATCGGGTGCCGGCATCAAGCAGATCAAGGAAAAGACGGTCGACTTCGGCGCCTCCGACATGCCCCTGAAGGACGACGACCTGGCCGCCGCCGGCCTGGTGCAGTTCCCCACGGTCATCGGCGGCGTCGTGCCCGTGATCCACGTCGAAGGCGTCAAGCCCGGCCAGCTGAAGCTGACCGGCGCCGTGCTGGCCGACATCTACCTGGGCAAGGTCACCAAGTGGAACGACGCGGCCATCACCGCGCTGAACCCGGGCGTGAAGCTGCCGGACGCCGTCATCACGCCGGTGCACCGCGCCGACGGCTCGGGCACCAGCTTCATCTTCACGAACTACCTGTCCAAGGTCAACGCCGACTGGAAGGCCAAGGTCGGCGAAGGCGCCGCGGTCAACTGGCCCGCCAACGGCCTGGCCGGCAAGGGCAACGAAGGCGTCGCCCAGAACGTGCAGCGCCTGCCCAACTCCATCGGCTACGTCGAATACGCGTACGCCAAGCAAAGCAAGATGGACTACGTGCAGCTGAAGAACGCCGCCGGCAACTTCGTCGAACCCGACGACCTCACCTTCAAGGCCGCCGCCGCCGGTGCCGACTGGACGAAGTCGTTCTACCAGCTGCTGACCGAGCAGCAAGGCAAGGATTCCTGGCCCATCACGGGCGCCACCTTCATCCTGATGCACACCGCGCAGGACAAGCCGGCCCAGGCCACCGCCTCGCTGAAGTTCTTCGATTGGGCCTATGCCAACGGCGACAAGGCTGCCGCCGACCTGGACTACGTCGCGCTGCCCGATGCCCTGAAGGCGCTGATCCACACGAAGTGGACCGCCATCAAGGACACGGCAGGCAAGACGGTCGCTTCGAAGTAAGACCCGTCGCCGGCCACCAGGCTGGCGGCCGCTGCCGATCATCCGGTCGGCAGCTTCCCTGACCTGCCGGAGGCCACTTGGCTGCCACTCTTCCCGCCGACCAGACAATGCGCAAGGCCAAGGACTCCGGAAGTCCGCCCAAGAGGCGCCTGAACGCGCCCTGGGGCGACGCGCTGTTCTCGTTCCTCGCCCACGGCGCCGCGTGGCTCACGCTGGCCATCCTCGTCGGCATCATCGGCTCGCTGCTGGTGGGCGCCGCGCCGGCCATCAAGGAATTCGGCCTCGGCTTCCTGTGGCACAGCGAATGGGATCCCATCCAGGATCACTACGGTGGCCTGGCGATGATCTACGGCACCCTCGCCACGTCCATCATCGCCCTGGTGATCGCCGTGCCGGTCAGCTTCGGCATCGCCCTGTTCCTCACCGAGATGTCGCCGTCCTGGCTCAAGCGCCCGCTGGGCGTGGCCATCGAACTGCTGGCGGCGGTGCCGTCCATCGTCTACGGCATGTGGGGCCTGATGGTGTTCGGCCCCATCCTGGCCACCTATGTCCAGCAGCCGCTGCAGGGCGCGTTCGGCAACGTTCCGGTGCTGGGCACGCTGTTCTCGGGCCCGCCGGTGGGCATGGGCATCCTGTGCGCCGGGATCATCCTGGCCATCATGATCATCCCGTTCATCGCCGCCGTGATGCGCGACGTGTTCGAGGTCACCCCGCCCATGCTCAAGGAATCGGCCTACGGCCTGGGCGCCACCACCTGGGAAGTCGTCTACAAGGTGGTGCTCCCGTTCACCAAGACCGGTGTCGTCGGCGGCATCATGCTGGGCCTGGGCCGCGCGCTCGGCGAGACCATGGCCGTCACCTTCGTCATCGGCAACCAGAGCCAGCTGAGCCAGCTCTCGCTGTTCCAGGCGGCCAACAGCATCACCTCGGTGCTGGCCAACGAATTCGCCGAGGCCGGCGAAGGCCTGCACCGCGCGGCGCTGATGTACCTGGCCCTCGTGCTGTTCGTCATCACTTTCATCGTGCTGTCCTTCGCCAAGGTGCTGCTGATGCGCCTGAAGCGTTCCGAGGGGGCACGCGCATGAGCCCGCACGGCCGCCCGAAGGGCGAATCGACCGCAATGCGCAGCATGGAGGTTTCACGATGACCGCTGTCTCGGCCGTGTCCGGCCCGCGCATGAAGATGCACATGCGCCGCAAGCGCGTCAACGTCGTCGCCCTCGCGCTCGCCTTCGGCGCCATGGTGTTCGGCGTGTTCTGGCTGGTCTGGATCCTCTACGCCACCGTGCGCCTGGGCGCCAGCGGCCTGTCGTTCGCGCTGTTCACGCAGCCGCAGCCGGGCCCCAACTCCGAGGGCGGCGGGCTGTCCAACGCGATCGTCGGTTCGCTGATGATGATCACGGCGGCCACGCTGGTCGGCACGCCCATCGGCGTGTTCTCCGGCATCTACCTGGCCGAGTATGGCCAGAAGGGCTGGCTGGGCTCGACCACGCGCTTCATCAACGACATCCTGCTGTCGGCCCCGTCGATCGTCATCGGCCTGTTCATCTACGCCCTGGTGGTCGTGCCGATGCACGGCTTCTCCGGCGGGGCCGGCGCGCTGGCGCACGCGCTGATCGTGATCCCGGTGGTCATCCGCACCACCGAGACGATGCTCAACCTGGTGCCGCACGCGCTGCGCGAGGCCGCCTACGCGCTGGGCACGCCCAAGTGGAAGGTGATCTCCGCGGTCACGCTGCGCGCGTCGCGCGCCGGGGTCATCACCGGCGTGCTGCTGGCGATCGCCCGCATCTCGGGGGAGACCGCGCCGCTGTTGCTGACCGCGCTGTCGAGCCAGTTCTTCAGCACCGACCTGAGCAAGCCGATGGCCAGCCTGCCCAAGGTGATCTACGACTTCGCCACCGGGCCCTACGAGAACCTCCAGCACCTGGCCTGGGCCGGCGTGTTCCTCATCACGCTGGGCGTCCTCGCCCTGAACATCGCCGCGCGCGTGTTCTTCCGCAACAAGAACTGAGAGCCACCATGGACGTCCGGGTCGATCTTCCCAGCACTGAAGAAGTCAAGTTGTCCATCCGCAACCTGAACTTCTACTACGGCAGCTTCAACGCGCTCAAGAACATCAATCTCGACATCCCGAAGGGCAAGGTCACGGCCTTCATCGGGCCGTCGGGCTGCGGCAAGTCCACGCTGCTGCGCACCTTCAACCGCATGTTCGCGCTCTACCCCGAGCAGCGCGCGACCGGCCAGGTGATGCTGGACGGCGAGAACATCCTCGACTCGGGCCTGGACGTCAGCCTGATCCGCGCCAAGGTCGGCATGGTGTTCCAGAAGCCCACGCCGTTTCCGATGTCGATCTACGACAACATCGCCTTCGGGGTGCGTCTGTTCGAGACGCTGCCGCGCGTGGAGATGGACGAGCGCGTGGAGTGGGCGCTGAAGAAGGCCGCGCTGTGGAACGAGGTCAAGGACAAGCTGCAGCAGAGCGGCTCGGGCCTGTCCGGCGGCCAGCAGCAGCGCCTGTGCATCGCGCGCGGCATCGCCATCAAGCCCGAGGTGCTGCTGCTGGACGAGCCGTGCTCCGCTCTCGATCCTATCTCCACCGGCAAGATCGAGGAGCTGATCCACGAGCTCAAGTCCGACTACACCGTGGTGATCGTCACGCACAACATGCAGCAGGCCGCGCGCTGCTCCGACTACACCGCGTACATGTACCTGGGCGACCTGGTGGAGTTCGGCAAGACCACCGACCTCTTCATGAAGCCGAAGAAGAAGGACACCGAGGACTACATCACCGGCCGTTTCGGCTGACCCTCAGCCCTTCTTCAGGCAACCGCAGCAAGCAATACGACAGATCTTCAGGGAACCATCATGAGCGACAAGCACCTTTCCACGCAGTTCGACGCCGAACTCAGCGAGATCTCGAACCGGGTCCTCGAGATGGGCGGCCTCGTGGAGTCGCAGGTGGCTCAGGCGGTCTACGCGCTCACCAACTTCAGCGGCGAGACCGCCAGCCTGGTGCTCGAGCGCGAGCAGCGCGTCAACCAGATGGAAGTGGAGATCGACCGCGACCTGTCGGCCATCATCGCGCGCCGCCAGCCCACGGCGCGTGACCTGCGCCTGCTGATCGCCATCTCCAAGACCATCGGCAATCTCGAGCGCATCGGCGACGAGGCCACCCGCATCGCGCGCACCGTGCAGCGCCTGATGAACTCGGGCGTGTCCAGCCGCCTGCGCCTGCCGGTGGCCGACATCGCCTTCGGCGCCAACCTGGCCACCGCGCAGCTGCGCAAGGTGCTCGACGCGTTCGCCCGCCTGGACGTCAACCGCGCGCTGGAAGTGCTCAAGCAGGACGACGAGATCGACAAGGAATTCGACGGCCTGCTGCGCAAGCTCATCACCTACATGATGGAAGACCCGCGCACCATCTCGTCGTCCATCGACCTGGTGTTCGTGGCCAAGGCCATCGAGCGCGTGGGCGACCACGCGAAGAACCTGTCCGAGCAGATCATCTACATCGTCAAGGGCACGGACGTGCGTCACCACACGGTCGAGGCCGTGGAAGACGCGGCCCGATGATCTCGAGGGGTCTGGTCCCGTCCGGGGCCAGACCCCTGGTCTTCAATCTCGAGGGGCCTGGCCCCGAACGGGGCCACACCCCTGACCAAACGAAAGCACCCTCATGAGCCGTATCCTCGTCGTCGAAGACGAACCCGCGATCGCCGAGCTGGTCGCGATCAACCTGCGCCACGCCGGTTTCGAAGTGGCCATCGCCGAGACGGCCGACGCCGCCCAGGGCGAGGTCGACCGCGTGTTGCCCGAGCTGGTCGTCCTCGACTGGATGCTGCCGGGCCAGACGGGCCTGGCCTTGGCCAAGCGCTGGAGGGCGGAGGCTCGCACCCGGGACCTGCCCATCATCATGCTCACCGCGCGCTCGGAAGAGGCCGACAAGCTGTCGGGCCTGCACGCCGGCGCCGACGACTACCTGACCAAGCCGTTCTCCACCAAGGAGCTGCTGGCGCGCATCCGCGCCGTGCTCCGGCGCAAGGCGCCCGAGGCGCTCGACTCGGCGGTGGAGGTGTCGGGCCTGCGCCTGGATCCGGCCACGCGCCGCGTCACGCGCGGCACGCAGGAAGTGAAGATCGGCCCGACCGAGTTCCGCCTGCTGCACTTCTTCATGACGCACACCGAGCGCGTGCACAGCCGCACGCAGCTGCTCGACCGCGTATGGGGCGACCACGTGTTCATCGAGGAGCGCCCCGTCGACGTTCACGTCAAGCGCCTGCGCGAGGCGCTCGCGCCGGTGCAATGCGCGACGTTGATCGAGACGGTGCGGGGCGCGGGCTACCGC
>JACMOG010000701.1 GCA_014378125.1 Vitreoscilla sp.
CATGAAGTTGCATCGGCACGGGCGACGTGCGTGATGCGCGAGACATCCATCAGGTCGTCGACGAGCAGCTTGAGCTGGCGCGACTGGGTGGCGATGATCCGCGAGGAACTCGTCCTTGCGTCGATGCAGGTCGATCAGGTCTTCCGACTGCTGACGCGCCTTCACCTCCAGCAGCTTGCGCTCGGTGATGTCGTAGAAGCAGTTGATGGCGCCCACGATGCTTCCGCCGGCATCCTTCAGGGGCCGGATGTTGACGATGACCGTGATGCGCGAGCCGTCCTCGCGCTCGATGATCACCTCGGCGTCGCGTGCCTCGGGAATGTCGCCGTGGACGACGGTGGCCATCGGGCAATCGCGATGCGCCATGAACGTGCCGTCGGGCCGGAACATGCGGTGCGAGCCGCAGAACATCTCGTCCGTGTCGCCCGGGTTGGGACTCCGTCCCCAGAGCCTGGCGGCGTGCTGGTTGAACTGCTTCACCATCCCGGCGGCGTCGATGGTGTACACCGCCACCGGGCTCAGGTCGAAGAGCGTTCGGAAGTCGTCATTCATGTGACTCCAATTTCAGACGCGTGCGTCGTTGGGGTCAACGTCAGCCAGGCGGGCCGCCTGTCATGACCAGTCACAAAAGTAACCTTGACTGGACACTTATACAGCAACGCGGAGCGCGCGCCGGTGCTGTCGGCACCCGCCCGTCGGGCTGGCTACTGGCCCCTCAGCCCCGCCAGCCGGGCCTCGACCTCGCGCTTGCCGATGCCCCGCAGCGCCGCGATCGCGGCCAACGCGTCGGCCCGCGGCTTCGCCTTGCCCGCCTCCCACGCGTAGACCGACTGCCCCGTCGTGCCCACCAGCAGCGCGAAGTCGGCCGCCGACAGGCCCAGCCGCATGCGGTTGGCCGCCATGCCCGATGCACGGAAGCGGAGCTCGCCGGAATTGGCCTCGTCGGCCTCTGGCGCCGCGGCGGCTCGGGCCCGGGCAGGCTTGGCCACCTGGCTCTTGGCAAGCTGCTTGACCAGGGCCTCGAGGGCCTGCACGCGCCGCTTCAGGGTCGCGATCTCGGATCGCTGGGTGGCGACGGCCTTCTTCAGTCCGTCGCCGTTCTCGCGCAATTCCTTGCGCGCGAGTCTCGTGATTTCAGCCTTGAATACGCTGGCAATATTGGGCATGCGCCTGTGGCCTCCGGTGGGCGGTGAGCGACGCGTGTCGCATGCGTCGGACGTTGTCCGAGTGGCGATCTTGGGCGCGTCATCGACTTGGGTCCCTGGGGGGGACTGTACTCTTTGGCGCCTGTGCGAGACTCGCCGCCGCTTGAGCCCGGTACGGGCCACGCCAGTCATCGGAGGACCGAGCCCTCCGCAACCGAGTCAGGGTCACCGCGGGAATGTCCAGGAGGGCAACTCGTGCGGGCCTGCTCCAACCGATCCATAGCTGAAGTCCATCCAACTGCTTCGGGTGCTGGGCACGTCCGCCCTCGCCCTGACGCTGACCACCGCGGTGCCCTCCCCCGCACAGGCCCGACGCTCCAGGTCTTCGGCCGTCCAGGCCTTCGAACTCTTCTCGCGCGAGCAGCTTGCACAAAGCCTCGCGCCTTGCAGGGACCAGTTTCCCGGCAGCGTGCCGTTGAGCGTCGACGGCTTCGCGAAAGAACGCAAGGCCACCGGCCTGTGCTTCGACTCCTTCGCCGACGTCTACTCACCCCAGACGAAGACGCCCATCGTCACGGTGGAACGCCTCAATCGCGCGTCGATCCAGGACGCGCAGGACGAGGAGCGAACCGATCGCTTCTTCCCGGATCCGCGCCTGAAGGCCAGCGACCGCGCGTCGCTCGACGACTATCGAGGGTCCGGCTACGACCGCGGACACGACGCGCCCGCGGCCGATCAGTCGTCGTCGAGGGGCATGGCGCAATGCTTCTCGTTGGCCGACATGTCGCCGCAGGCCTCGAAGAACAACCGGGGGGTGTGGGCGAAGGTGGAAACCGATGTGCGCAAGTACGTGCTTCGCTCGCGCGGCGATGTATTCGTGTACACAGCGGGCCGCTGTTCCTGGACAAGAACGTTGCCACGATCGGGCGGGGACGGGTGTGGGTGCCGTCGCATCTGTTCAAGCTCGTCTACGACGAGACGACGCATCGGTCGTGGGCTTATATCCTGCCTAACAAGGACGAAGCGCGGATGTCGGCGCCGGTGTCGTACGGGAGCTTCGTGCGGCAGACGGGGCATCAGTTCCTGCGCGGGTTGCCGGCGGCGGGGTGAGGTTGCCATGGCGGGTTGGCGGCCAACGTCGGATGCCTGACAAGTCATGAGAGGTGGCAAATTGGCCGGCGGCAGACCTGCCGACGAAGCGGTCGCGTTCGAACCGCAACGCGGTAGCACAAGCCTGGCGCGCAATCTGTTGATGTACTTTGGTCGAACCGAGTTCAGGGCGATCCATCCGCTTGGCACTCGACCGGTCGTTGAGCCTGCAGTTCATCAACTCTGGAACGCTGCACTCAATCATCTTGGGGTGGCATGGCAGCGTTCGACTTCCGGCGGCGTCTCGCTGGCCGGCGATCATTTCAGCTGCACTTTCTCTGCGGTCTCTCATGAGCACTGAGCCTATCTTCGGCGAACGGTGTAGAAGCCCGCCCAAGGCTTTTTCAACGAGCTTTCGGCTCTCGCGGTAGGTCTTGCCGGCTTCAACGCGGCAACGTCCACCTTCACGAGCCGGCCCGCTCCCGCAGTTCCATTCGACGAGGATCATGTGCTTGTTTTGACCGGACGGGTCACTATCGAAGTGCTTCCGAACTAGCGGCGCTCTCCTCTTGCCTCGATCGGCGCAGCCCACGGCTGCTTTGAAGCGATTGCCGACCATCAATGGCACTCCCGCGTCACTGCTGTTTGACGCAAGGCCGCCTCTCCAGTTGCCTTCACATGACAATCAGCCGCCTCGCACCCGTCCGGCCGATCCTTCTCTTCACCATGCCCGCAGTCGACCGCCTCCACATCGACATCGCCAGCCAACAACTGCTGGCCTTGAGCGGCTTGCACGAGGTGCTTCGCTACCCGGTGTCAACAGCATCCCAAGGCACCGGCTCGGCGAAGGGCTCGCACCAAACGCCGATGGGCGACCACCGCATCCGCCTCAAGATCGGCGCCGGCTGCCCCTTGGGAGCCGTATTCCTCGGCCGCCGCTGGACGTGCGAGGTGATCGACGACACGCTTCGCGCCCGCTTCCCGACGAGGGACTGGATCCTGACGCGTGTCCTGTGGCTGCAGGGCCTCGAGCCCGCGTTGAATCGCGGCGGTGACGTCGATACGCTACGGCGCTTCGTCTACATCCACGGCACGCACGAGGAGCGGCTCATCGGCCAGCCGGTGTCGTTCGGCTGCGTGCGCATGCGCAACGCGGACATCGCGGATCTCTACGAGCGGGTGCCGGCCGACTGTCGGCTGCGGATCGAGTGAGCGCGAGCGCGTCCATCGCTTCGGCCACGCAGCGCCCAAGCGGAACGCCGGCCGCCCGCCTACGGGCGCCGTCGGAACCAAGCACTCCCCGGCGGTCGAAACGTCAACCACGCGGCATAGCCTTGCAAAGCGGTGTTGACGCACATGAAGGCCAAGGGAAGCCGGCCTTGTCGCAACAGGATCTCGATGTGCGTGACGAGGACCAGCACGCCGAGCGCGAGGAAGACGAGGTACACGATGCGCGCCCAGTTCTTCCCCGCCCGAAAGAGGAACGCGAAGCCGGTCAGGTAGGCCAGCGTGAACGCGACCAAGAACGCGGAGGTCTCCAGGCCGGGAATGTAGCCGGCCAGAAGTTCGAGACCGGCGGAGGCGATGAGCAACCAGAACGCCATATGGATGGTCGACGGACGCTGCATCGGCGTCATGTCGATGTCGACCGACTGATCGATCGCGACGACCGGCGCCTGCGGTGGTTCGTAGGGGTTGCGGCTCTGCATGGGCCGAGAGGCTACCATCGCCGCGGCAAGCGCTCGATGGTGTGCCTGCCGATACCGGCATGAGGCCTCAGAGCGCAACCCGTCTTCAACCGAGCGACCGCACGATCCCCCCGTCGACCCGCAACGCCGCCCCGGTCGTCGCCGACGCCTGCGTCGAGCAGACGTAGACGACCATGTTGGCCACCTCCTCGGTGGTCGCGAAGCGGCCGAGCAGCGAGCTGGGACGCATCGTGTCGATGAAGTCCTTCTGCACCTGCTCCAGCGTCTTGCCCTGCTCGCGCGCCACCGGCTCGAGCCAGTTCGCGAAGATCTCCGAGCTGGTGGGCCCCGGCAGCACCGAATTGACCGTCACGCCGCTGCCGGCGACGGATTCGGCCAGGCCGCGGGAGATCGCGAGCTGCGCCGTCTTCGTCATGCCGTAGTCGATCATGTCCTTCGGGATGTGCAGGCCCGATTCGCTGCTGATGAAGACCACGCGGCCCCAGCCGCGTTCGACCATGCCCGGCAGGTACCGGCGAGTCAGCCGCACGCCACTCATCACGTTGAAGTTGAACAGGTTCGTCCAGTCGTCGTCGGTGAGTTCGCCGAACGGCTTGGGGACAGCCGTGCCGAGGTTGTTGACGAGGATGTCGGCGCGCGCCACGCGTTCCGCGAGCGCCCGGGCGCCTGCGGCCGTGGACAGGTCCGCGGCCACGCCCTCCAGCTCGGCACCGGGCACCGTGGCGCGGATGTCTTCGATGGCGTGATGGACGCGCGCGTCGGTGCGGCCGGTGACGACGACATGCGCGCCGACGGCGGCGAGCCCGCGAGCGATGGCCAGGCCGATGCCGGCGGTGGATCCGCTGACGATGGCGAGCTTGCCGTTCAGGTCGATTTTCATGGGACTTTCCTTGGGTTGAAGTTCAATTGGTTTGCGGCAGCCTGGGGGCGGCCGGTCTTGAGGCGCGTTCCAAGCCGAGGGTCGCCAGCCACGCGGCTGCCAGCAATGCGAGCGCGGCCCAGGGCAGCGACCCGGCCCCGAACGACGGCAGCAACGCCGCGCCGAGAAGGCCGCCGCCCGCCAACCGCGCAGAAGCCGCCGATGGCCATCAGCAGCAGCGGCCGTCGGCGCCAGGCCTGGGTGGCCTTGACCAGCGGAATGGCCGCGAGCACCGAGCCCAGGGCGTACAGCGTCACCAGCTGTCCGGCGGCCCCCACGGAGATGCCCAGATCGGTGGCGATGGCCGGCAGCAGGTAACGGGGGATGTCGCGCATGGGTGCGGCCTGTCGAAAGAGAAGGACTTGACGATAGGCAAGCTTTCACTCCGGATAAAGGTGGGTACATTTCCCATCTCTCATGACGCCAATGTCTGCAGTGAAGCCCTTGTTGCTCGACAGCCTCGACGATTTCGCCGTGTTCGTGCAGGTGGCGGAGACGCGCAGCTTCGCGGAGACGGCGAGGCTGACCGGCGTGTCGGCGTCGGCCATCGCCAAGCGGATGGCCCGTCTCGAGGAGCGGCTGAAGGTGCGCCTGCTGCATCGGAGCACCCGCAGCGTGACGCTCACCGCCGAGGGCGCCATGTTCCTGGCGCGCTGCCGGCGCGTGCTGGACGAAGTCCAGGGTGCCGAACACGAGCTCTCACGCGCCTCCGGCGCACCGCGGGGCCGGCTCAAGGTGAGCCTGCCGATGGTCGGCTCGCTGTTCCTGCCGCTGCTCGCCGAGTTCATGCGGACGCATCCCGCCATCGACCTCCACCTCGATCTGAGCGACCGCATGGTCAACATCGTCGAAGAAGGGTTCGACGCGGTGCTGCGAACCGGCGACCCCGACGATTCCACGCTCAGCGCCCGCGCCCTCGGAAGCTGGCCCCTGCTGCTGGTGGCGTCGCCGGCCTACCTCGCACTGCGGGGCCGGCCCGAGCGTCCCGCCGACCTGACCGGACACAGCTGCCTGCATCACCGCTTCAACGGCACCGGCAAGCTCGAGCGCTGGCCGCTGGCGTGGGGGACGGACGAGGGCGAAGTCGACCTGCCGGTGTCGATGGTCTCCAACAACCTGGAGGGGCGGACGTGTTTCGCGGAGAACGGGTTGGGCATCGCGTGCCTGCCCGAGTTCTCGGTGCGCGATGCGCTGGCGGCGGGGAGGCTCGAGGTGGTGCTGCCGGCGTTCACCGAGCTGCGTGAGACGACGTTCCGGATCTTCTGGCCGGCGTCGCGGCATACGTCGCCGAAGGTGCGGGCGCTTGTGGACTTCCTGGCCGCGCAGTTGAAAGTCGAATGAGCTGACCTGCGAGCCGTCGAGTCGGATCGGCCCGCATTCAAGCCAACGTCAGAACACCATGCCACCGGCGACGTCGATCGTCGCTCCCGTCACCCAGTGCCCGTCCGCCGACACCGCCCAAGCGACGGCAGCGGCGATGTCCGCGGGTTGGCCGACCCGGCCCAGCGGCGTCTTGCCCGCGAGAAAGTCGTGCATGCCCTTGGCCGAATCGGCGTTGCCCTCGGTCGCGACGAACCCCGGCGCGATGCCGACGACACGGATCTGCCGCGGGCCGAGTTCCATGGCCAGCGAGCGGGTCAGCGTGTCGACGGCGCCCTTCGTGGCGCAGTAGACGTGCACCATCGGGTACGGGCTCTTGGCCAGCCCGGAGCTGATGTTGACGATGACGCCGCCCGACGCCATCACGCGCGCCCCCGCCTGCGTCGTCAGCAACAGGCCGCGCACGTTGAGGTCGAAGTGCTCGGCGAAGCTCGTCGCATCGAGGGTGTCCAGCGTGTCGACCTTGTAGACGCCGGCATTGTTGACGAGGATGTCGAGCCTTCCGAAGTTGTCCATCGCCGCGCCGACCAGACCCGCGATCTCGTCCGGCTTGGCGATGTTGGCGCGGATGGCCACGGCGGTGCCGCCTGCGGCGACGATGCGCTGCACGACTGCGTCGGCATCGGCCGCATTGCGCGAGTAGTTGACGACGACCTTGGCGCCGTCCGCGGCCAGGCGCATTGCAATGCCCGCGCCGATGCCTTTGGACGAGCCCGTGACGATGGCGACCATCCCGTCGAGTGTTTTCATTTGAATGCTCCTGATGCGTCGAGAGGAAGACGGCCCCGCCGTCCGAAGCCGCACGATAGGGCCTGGTCGACATTCGAAATAGCCCCCAACCCGGGATGCTTTGTGAAGGCTGCCTTCATAATCCCTGCATGTCTCCCGAACTGCTTCCTCTCATCGCCAGCTTCGAACGCGTCGCCCACCATGCGAGTTTCACAAGGGCCGCGGAAGAGCTGGGCGTGTCACCGTCGGCCTTGTCGCAGAACCTGCGGACGCTCGAGGCCAGCCTCGGCGTGCGGCTCCTGGATCGTTCGACCCGGCGCGTGGGCGTCACCGAGATCGGCCAGCGCTTCCTGCTCGATGCACGCAACGGCCTGGCCACGCTGGGCAAGGCGGTCGCCGGACTCGAGGAATTGCGCGATCAACCGTCCGGCCTGTTGCGAGTGACGCTTTCGCGCACCGCGGCAGACCTTGTCGTGCTGCCGCACCTCACCGGTTTCCTCGATGCGTTTCCGGCGATCACCCTGGAGCTCGACTGTGACAACGCGCTGGTCGATCTGGTGGCCGGCGGCTCCGACGCCGGCATCCGGCTCGGCGAGAACCTGGCGCAGGACGTGGTGGCGACGCCGCTGGGCGGGCCCCAGCGCATGGTGACGGTCGCGGCGCCGCGCTATCTTGCGGGCCGCGTCGCTCCGCGTGTTCCCGCCGATCTCATGCAGCACCGTTGCCTCAACGTCCGGCTGGGGGCAGCGCTATACCGGTGGGAGTACACGAACCGCGGTCGGCGAGTCGATGTGCAGGTCGGCGGGGGGCTGGTCGCGCGCGACGGGGGTACGCTGCTCAGCGCCATTCGCTCGGGCGCCGGCATCGGCCTGGCGTTCGAGTCCCAAGTGCAGGACGACCTTGCCACCGGCCGCCTCGTTCCGCTGCTCAAGGCGTGGTGGCCGACGTTTCCCGGGTTCCATCTCTATCACCCGAGCCGCGCCCACGTGCCCCGAAAGCTGCGGGCCTTCATCGATTTCATGCAGCACGCGCTCGCGGTGCCGCCGGCTTGAGCGATCTGTACCGTGCCGATCACACCTGGCTGGACGGCCTTTCGCTCGCTTCGGCAACGCCGACCTCAGCGTACCGCGTACATGGCCGAGCAGCGCACGCCAAGCGCCGCGAGAACATGAACCATCGCGCAAAGGGCAAGCAGCGTCGTCAATGATTGTTGCGCGGCAAGCTGCCCGGAGATCACCAGTGCCAACGGCATTCCCAACTTGAACAGCGAGCCGGTCACTCCCGAGACGCGGCCGATGTGCTCGCTCGCCGTGCTCTCCTGGCGGTAGCCCCAGACGCACACGTTGCCGGCCACCTGCGCAAAGCTGTTCAGCGCCAGGCCGGCGACCAGCATCGTCGCGCTGCCTCCCGTCGCCAGCACCGCGATGCTCGCGGCCTCGAACGCCATCGCCGCCGTGAGCAGCCGCCCCAGGCCGACGCAACGCCGCATCGCTCCCGACAGCATCCCCGCGGCGATCCCACCCGCGGCCGCGAACGCCAGCATCGCGCCGAGCAAGGCCGGCGAGAACTGCAATTGGTCCCGGGCGCGGAACAGGAACAGCACCTCGACCACCCCGGCGCTGCCGTTGGTCGCCACGATGATCCATGCGACGTGCCATAGCGGCCGGTTGGCGCGCAGCACGCGCCATCCCTCGCGATACGCTGGCCAGAATGCGCCGGTCGACAGCGGCCGGGACGGCAGGTCGAGCCCGCGCAACAACATCGCGGCAGACAGCAACGCACCCATCGATGCCCACAGGCAGGCGTCGGGGCGCCTTGCCACCAGCATGCCCGCAAGAGCCGGCCCCGCGATCGCGGCAACCTGGGTGACGGTCGACAGCTGTCCCGTCGCGGGCAGCAACAGCGCCGACGGCAGCATCTCCGTGACCAGCCCCATCCTGCAGATGCCATAGACGTAGTTGAGCGTCATGAGCGCGAACGCGGCGGCGAAGAACGGCACGACCAGGCTGTCGGCGCGAGGGAGCAGCAGGGACTGCGCGCCCATCAGCACCACCATGCCGGCCATCGCGCGGCGCGCCCAGCGCGCACGATCGACACGGTCGACCCAGACGCCGATGAACATCGCCAGCAACAGGTTGGGCAAGAGTTCGACCGCTCGCAGCCCCGTCATGATCCCTGCGGATCGCGTGAGCTCGTAGAACGCCAGCGGCAAGGCCAGCTGGTAGATCTGGACGCCGAGCGCGAAGCAGGCGGATGACGCGAAGAGTCGGCGGAATCCGACGTTGCGCCAGAGGGTGTAGTCGGACATGGAGGGCACGGCACCGGATAGGGACGCCGCAGTTTGCTTCGAAACAGGAAGGGCAAGAAGGTCAAAATGCAATCCGACTTTCCTCTTTTACGGCAACGCCATGAAACTTCTGCATCAGTACCTCCGTCTTGCAGACGGCCTGCCGCCGGCGTCCAGCCTGTCGATCAGCGCCGTGGCCGATCGACTGTGCTGCACGCCGCGCAACGCTCGCCTGCTTCTCGGACGGATGCAGGCCGAGGGTTGGTTGAAATGGACGCCAGGGCGCGGGCGCGGAAGGCTGTCCGTGCTGGCGCTGCGCCGCGAGCCCGGCGCGCTGCGCGAGGCCCATCTGCGCGGGCTCATCGGCCACGGCCGCCTGGAAGAGGCTTTCGAGAGCCTGCCCGCGGCCGCACGCTCGCGGCTGCAATCGGCCTTGCCGGCATTTCTCGGGCCGACCGCCGGCGGCGGACTGCGCATCCCGTCCTATCGCCCCCTGCATGCACTCGATCCGATCCACGTGACCCGCCGCACGGAGGCGCATCTCGTGATGCAGCTATGCGACGGCCTGACCGGCTTCGACCGCCAGCGCGACTGCATCGTGCCCGCACTCGCGCATCAATGGGAGTGCGTCGACAACGGGCGCCGCTGGCGCCTCTGGCTCCGCCCGGGGCTGCGTTTCCACGACGGCCGTCCGCTGGGTGCCACGGATGCCGCCGCATCGTTGCACAGGCTGCGCGACACGCCCGGACCACACCGCTCGCTCATGGCGCACCTGCGCGAAGCCACGCCGTCGGGCGACTGCCTCGAACTCGTGCTCGCCGAACCCGACCATCTCCTGCTGCATCGACTCGCTCATCACAGCGCAGCCGTGCTGCCGGCGGACGACTGGCTGCGCGCCGATTTTTCGAGCGCGCCGATTGGCGCAGGCGCGTTCCGGCTGGTGCGCAACAACGACTATCGCGCGACGCTCGCCGCCTTCGAGGGCTATTGGCGCGAGCGCCCGCTGCTCGCGGAGATCGACCTCTGGGTCGTGCCGGCGGGTGCACCGATTCCCGAAGTCGACTTGCGGATAGGCCAAATCGCAAACGACGACCGGGCGCCACCCTCCGACTGGCGCGAGCTCGCCCAACCCGAGCAGGGCTGCGACTGCGTGCTGCTGAATCCCGCGCAGCCCGCCTTCGCCACCGCAGCCGCCCGCCTTGCCGTCGGCCGTTGGCTGCGCGCAGAAGTGGCGCGATTGGCCATGCCCGCGCCATGGAGCGTCGCACGCGGATGGTTGCCCGGGTTCAAGCACCTGCCGTCGCCACGCGCAATCGACTCGGCCACACCGCCCCGACTGCCCGCCACGGTACGCATCGTCACGTACGAGCTCGAACAGCACCTCACGCTCGCAGGCGCCATCGCCGACGCCATCCGCTCTACGGGCTCCCGCGCCAGCATCCGCGTGCTTCCGGCACCGGTGTTCGCACGCTACGATTGGCGACACGACGCCGACCTCGCCGTCACCGGAGAAGTGCTGTCCGACGACCTCGCCTTCGGACAGTTCAGTGCCTTGTCAGGCGAAGGCCAGTTCCACGCCTGGCTCAAGCCCAAGCTGCGTCGCTGGCTGGAAAAGCGTTGCACCGCGATCGCCGCGGAACCTGCTGCATCGCGCCGGGCGACGCTCATGGAGGAGGCGTTCGCCCGCGTGACGCAAGAAGGTGCGGTGCTGCCGATGCGCCATCTGATCCAGAGGCTGACCCATGCGCCGCAGTTGGGGGGCGTTTCGCTGGCACGATGTGGCTGGATGGACTTTCGAACGCTGTGGATCAGGCCGGCTGGGCCGGTCGCCGCGTCGAGATGAATGTCGAGGAATCAGGCTCCACGCGGCAGGCGTGCCCGGCGGAGACTCCGCAGGGCCGCGCGCGTGGAGGATGCTCAACGTGGGGGACGCAAAGCTCGGCGCCACAGCGCGTGCCAGGCCTGCATCGCGGCCTTACCGCTACCCGTTAGGCAGCGCGCCGCCTCGCCCACCGGGCGCCCCGGCATCTCCCAAGGCGATTGCCTGCGCGACGATCAGATCCAGCGGGACTCTCAGAATCGCCTGGTCGGCAGCCTCACGCCGACAGGTCGCCATGCGTTCGCTGAGCGTCGCCTTGGCACGCCCGTAGTGCCGCGCCACCGAGGCGGACGAGCACAGATCCAGCCGCGCGGCGAGGATGGCCACAAGCGCCCTGCCGCGGGCACCCGTCGAAGTGGACAGCGTCGCCAGACCGGGGACCTCCGGGCTGCCGATCTTCAGCAGAACCCATCGCTCGAGGAGCAGCAGCGCGCCG
>JACMOG010000059.1 GCA_014378125.1 Vitreoscilla sp.
CCCTGCCGCTGGTGACCGAGGCGCGCGACTGGGTGGACGGCGTCTACATGGCCGCCACCATGGGCTCCGAGACCACCGCCGCGGCCGCCGGCCAGCAGGGCGTGGTGCGCCGCGACCCGTTCGCCATGCTGCCGTTCACCGGCTACAACATGAGCGACTACTTCCAGCACTGGCTCGACCTGGGCGAGAAGCTTGAAGGCCTGGGCGCCAAGCTGCCGGCCATCTTCTGCGTGAACTGGTTTCGCAAGGGCGCCGACGGCAGGTTCGTGTGGCCAGGCTACGGCGAGAACATGCGCGTGATGGAGTGGATGCTGGGCCGCATCGACGGCAACGCCCAGGGCGTCGAGAACGTGTTCGGCACCAGCCCGCGCTACGACGACCTGAACTGGAACGGGCTGGACTTCAGCCGCGCCCAGTTCGACAGCGTGATCGGCGTCGACAAGGCCGCCTGGCAGCAGGAGCTGACCATGCACGACGAGCTGTTCTCCACGCTGTCGTACCACCTGCCGGCGCAGCTGCGCACGACCAAGGATCGCATCGCGGCGGCGCTGGGCTGAGCAAGTCAAGCACGGTCGGGGTCTGGCATCCCCGCCGGGTACGGCGGAGATGCCAGACCCCTGGCTGTATCCTGCACGCACGATGCGCCTGCAGATCCTGTCCGACCTCCACCTTGAAACCGAATCCTTCCAGGCCAGCCCCGCGCCGGGCGCGGAGCTGCTGATCCTGGCGGGCGACATCGACCGCGGCTGGGAGGGCCTGCGCCAGTTCGCGGCGTGGCCGGTGCCGGTGGTGTTCGTGCCGGGCAACCACGAGTTCGACGGGCGCGACGTCGACCAGGCGGCCATCGACCTGCGCGCGTTCTGCGACTCGCTGGGCATCCGCATGCTTCACCGCGACAGCGTGGTGATCGCCGACGAACAGGGTCGCCGCGTGCGCTTCTGCGGCACGGTGCGATGGAGCGACTTCGACCTGTTCGGCGAGGCCGGTCGCGCGAAGGCCGTGCGGGCCGGCTCGTACTTCCAGCGGGTGATGGGCGCCACGCGGCACGGCCAGCCGTTCGATGCCGAGGCGGTGCGCGTGCTCGGGCTGGCGTGCCGCGCCTGGCTGGAACGCACGCTGCAGGAGTCGCCGCAGGGGCGCTGGGATCGCACCGTGGCGATCACGCATTTCGCGCCCAGCCTGCGCAGCGCCGACCCGCGCTACGGGCCGCAGCCCACCACGGCCAGCTTCTGCAACGCGGACGACGACCTGATCCCGCGCGCCGACCTGTGGATCCACGGCCACCTGCATTGCCGCCACGATTACCTGGTCACGCGCCCGGGGCTTCACGCGTCCCGCGTGGTGGGCCAGGCGCGCGGGCTGGGGAAGAAGGGTGAGGCGGAGGGGTACGACCCGCTGCGCCTGATCGAGATCTGAGGGGCCAGGTCCCTGGCCGGCTGACGGGCCGCCGGGCGCTAACCGAGCTTGCGGCCCAGCCACAGCCGCCACGGCGCCACCGTGACGGCGGCGCGCATCGGTGGCGGCCAGTCGCCGGGCACCAGCGTGTCGAGCGAGCCGCGCTCCAGCGCCTCGTCCAGCGCGAACGCGGTGCCCATGTCGGCCAGGTCGGGCGCGCGATGCGCCGCCGATCCGCGACCAAAGTTGCGAAGAAACGTGGGGCGTGAAGCGTTCGACATGGGGCCTCCATCGGTTGGACCGTGGACACAGTGTGAGGGAACGTAACGAGATCGATGCACGAATAAGTGCGTCGTATGCCCGACAGTTCGCGTGTATCAATCTCACGACTCCCACGCATCGAGGATGGCAAGGTCTTGGCTTCGCGCTTAAGCTGGATGCGTCGACTGGGAGTGCAGCGTCGCGCTCTCCGACAACCTGGGAGCCGCCATCATGCGCACCATGCCACTTCAGATCCTGACCTGGGGCACGATCACCGCTGCCGTTGGCAGCGCGGCATGGCTGGCCTCGGCGGATCAGGCCGCCGTTTTCTGTTCGTTCGGTTACCGCGCCACCAGCCGCGCGATGGGCCTCGACATCCCGCTGCCCACCGAACCCACCCGCGCCGGCCCGTCGGCCAAGCTCCCGGGATCCAGCGCCGCCAGGCAGCAGTTGCAAGCCAACGCGAGCTGACGAGCGCGTCATCCTGCGCGCAGGATTGACGCGGTAGTAGCTCCGCTACTGAACGCGGAATTCAATTAATCCAGCTTCATTTGTTGCGCGAGCTCTCGGAGAATCCGTCCCGAGCGTGCGGCGCCGCCGTGCCCCCCAGGCGCGGCCGCCGCACCGCAAAGGATTCCCCATGAAAGTGATCGTCCTGGGCGCCGGCATCATCGGCGTCGCCACCGCCTGGTACCTGCTGGA
>JACMOG010000702.1 GCA_014378125.1 Vitreoscilla sp.
CAGCACGACCTCCACGGCGGCCGCGTGTTCGTCGAGATGATCGAGATCGAGCAGCAGACTCGCCAGGATCGCGAGGAGCGGGCCCTGGGCCAGGCCCAGGTCACCAAGGAGCTCATCCGCAACCTGGCCCACGAGATCAAGAACCCGCTGGGCGGCATCCGCGGCGCGGCGCAGTTGCTGGAGCTGGAGATCGACCAGGCCGAGCTGGGCGAGTACACCCAGGTCATCATCCACGAGGCCGACCGGCTGCAGGTGCTGGTGGATCGCCTGCTGGCGCCGCACCGAAAGGCGCAGGTGGTGGCCGAGCTCAACATCCACGAGGTGCTGGAGCGCATCCGCTCGCTGGTGCTGGCCGAATACCCGCGTGGGTTGGTCATCGAGCGCGACTACGACACCTCCATCCCCGAGTTCCGGGGCGATCGCGAGCAACTGATCCAGGCGGTGTTGAATATCGTGCACAACGCCACGCAAGCGCTGGCCGACCCCATCGAGCGGGGCGTGGCACGCATCGTCCTGCGCACGCGCATCGCGCGACAGGAGACGATCGGCAAGCAGCGCTACCGATTGGCATTGGAATTGCATATCGAGGATAACGGCCCGGGCGTTCCCGAGTCCATTCGCGATCAGATCTTCTATCCGCTGGTGTCGGGGCGGGAAGGCGGGTCGGGACTGGGCTTGACGCTGGCGCAGACGTTCGTGCAGCAGCACCTGGGCACGATCGAATGCGACAGCGTCGCAGGACGCACGGTTTTCAAGATCCTGATTCCTCTGCATTAGCCTGCAGCGCTCACACGCATGAAACCCATCTGGATCGTTGACGACGACCCATCCATCCGCTTCGTGCTCGAAAAAGCGTTGGCCCGTGAACAGCTGCCGGTGCGGAGCTTCGCAACCACCCGCGACGTGCTCACCGCGCTCGAGACCGACGAGCCGCAGGTGCTCGTCAGCGACATCCGCATGCCGGGCGGATCGGGCCTCGATCTCCTGGCCAAGGTCAAGGAGCGCCTGCCGGGGCTGCCCGTCATCATCATGACGGCGTACTCCGACCTCGACAGCGCGGTGTCGTCGTTCCAGGGCGGCGCGTTCGAATACCTGCCCAAGCCGTTCGACATCTCCAAGGCCGTCGAGCTCATCCGCCGCGCGCTCGAGGAAAGCCTGCGCGAGGAGGTGCTCGACGAGCGCAGCGCACCGGTGCCCGAGATCCTGGGCCAGGCGCCCGCGATGCAGGATGTGTTCCGCGCGATCGGCCGCCTGTCGCAGAGCAACGTGACGGTGCTGATCACCGGCGAGTCGGGCTCCGGCAAGGAGCTGGTGGCGCGCGCGCTGCATCGCCACAGCCCGCGCGGCGAGCAGGGCAGCAACGGCGCGTCCGTGGCCATCAACACCGCGGCCATCCCGAAGGACCTGCTCGAGAGCGAGCTGTTCGGCCACGAACGCGGCGCGTTCACCGGCGCCCAGACGATGCGGCGCGGCCGCTTCGAGCAGGCCGACGGCGGCACGCTGTTCCTCGACGAGATCGGCGACATGCCGTTCGACCTGCAGACGCGCCTGCTGCGCGTGCTCAGCGACGGCCAGTTCTACCGCGTCGGCGGCCACCAGCCCATCAAGAGCAACGTGGGCGTGATCGCGGCCACCCACCAGAACCTCGAGGAGCGGGTGCGCCAGGGCGCGTTCCGCGAGGATCTGTTCCACCGCCTCAACGTCATCCGCCTGCGCCTGCCGGCGCTGCGCGAGCGCAACGAGGACATCCCGGCCCTGGCGCGCTTCTTCCTGCAGAAGAGCGCCAAGGAACTGGGCGTCGAGCCCAAGCGCATCACCGACGACGCGCTCGAGTCCATGAAGGGCTTCGACTTCCCCGGCAACGTGCGCCAGCTGGAGAACATCTGCCACTGGCTCACCGTGATGGCGCCGGCGCAGGTGATCGAGACCAAGGACCTGCCGCCGGAGCTGCTGGCCCCGCGCAGCACGTTCGTGCGTCCGTCGTCCAGCGACACGGCCTCGGCGCAGCCCGGCGAGGGCCTCGGCAGCGCGTGGGCGCCGGCCGGTGCTTCCTCCGACGGCGTTCCGGCGGGCTCGGTGTTGCCGGCCGCGCACCTGGCCGGCGTGCCGGGCGGCAGCAGCTGGCTGGGCGACCTCGAGTTCGCGGCCCGCACGCTGCTCGACGCGGGCTCTCCCGACGTGTGGGAGCAGCTGAGCCGCCAGTTCGAAGGCCAGCTCATTCGCACGGCCCTGGCGCTCACGCGCGGCCGCCGCATCGAGGCGGCGCAGAAGCTGGGCATCGGGCGCAACACCATCACGCGCAAGATCCAGGAGCTCGGCCTGGAGGATTGAGCCCCCACGGTCGCTGGCGCTCCCTGCCCCCCGAGGGGGCGCTCCGCGAACGGCCCGGCAAAGCCGGTTCCGTCGCTCCCTCGAACCTCTCCTTGGACGTTCGAGCGGCAGCGCCGGAGAAGAACAGCCGCCACACCTACAATTCCGGTTCTACCTTACCGGAATGACTTCGTGCCGATCCTGTTCATCCTGAATTTCGCCGTGGCGATCTTCTTCGCCGTGCATGCGGTGCGCACCGGGCGCCAAATGTACTGGGTCATGATCCTGATCATCGCTCCCGGGATCGGCAGCCTCATCTACTTCTTCGCCGAATACCTGCCCGAGATGCGCCACTCCACGGTCGCGCGCAAGTCGGTGAGCGTGGTCAAGGGCATCGTCGATCCCAATCGCGAGCTGCGCGAGGCGCGCCTGGGCTTCGACCGCACGCCCACCGTCGACAACCGCTCGCGCCTGGCCGAGGCGCTGCTGGCGCGCGGCGACTACGACGAGGCCGACGAGCAGTTCCAGGCGTGCGCCAGCGGGCCCTACGCCAAGGACGTCAAGTTCCGCCGCGGGCTGGCCCGCGCGCAGCTCGCCGCCGGGCGCCATGCCGCCGCGGCGTCCACGCTGGGAGGCCTTGTCGCCGACTCGCCGCGCGACGCCGGCAGCGATGCCTTCCTGTGGCTCGCGCAGGCGCTCACGAAGGTGGACGAGACGCGCGCGCTGGCCGCGTTCGAGCACGCGATCCAGTTGCACGACGGCACCGAGACGCAGGCCGCCTACGGCATCTACCTGGCCAGCCTGGGCCGCGACGCGCAGGCGCGTCCGCTGCTCGAAGGCGTGCTGCACAACGCCCGCGTGGGCACGCCGTCGTCGCGCGAGCTCAACCGCGAGGCCATCGACCAGGCGCGCGCGGCGTTGAAGGTCGTCGAGTCGCGCGCAGGCTGACCAAAAAGGGTCTGGCATCTCCGCCGTACCCCGCGGCAATGCCTGACTCCGTTCGAGGCCAGGCCCCGATCCCCGAAATCCTGACGTCGGTTGGCATGGTTCGCGTGCCAGACTGCGCCCCCATGCCCACCTCCGCCCTCTACGCCATCTGCATCCTGATCTGGGGCACCACGTGGTTCGCCATCACAGCCCAGATCGATGTCCTCGCCCCGGCTCCTGGCGTCGCGCTGCGCTTCGGCCTTGCCGCCGCGGTGCTGTTCGCGGTCTGCTTCTGGCGCCGCATCCCGCTGCGATTTCCGGCTCGCGTGCAGGCGCTCGTGATCGCGCAAGGACTGACCGGCTTCTATGCCAGCTACGTCTGCGTGTACGAGGCCGAACGCCACGTGGCCAGCGGCGTGGTGGCCGTGGGCTACGCGGCTTCGCCGCTGTTCGGGCTGGTACTTGCCCGGGTATTCCTGGGAACGCCGATGTCGCCGCGCGTGGCGTTGGGCGGCCTGGCCGGCGTCGCGGGCGTGGTGCTCATCTTCTGGCATGAGTTCGCGCGCCTGACCGCCTCCGACCAGGTGCTGTCGGGCGCCGCGCTGACCATGGTATCGGTGCTGCTCGCCACCTTGTCCACCATCGCCACCGCGGGCTACCAACGCCTGGGCGTGCGCGGCTGGGCGCCATTGGCCTGGGCGATGGCCTGGGGCGCCGGCGCGGCCGCGCTGCACGCGCTGGTGACCGGCACGCCGTGGAACTGGTCGTGGCGCCCCGGCTTCCTGGGCTCGCTGGCCTGGCTCGCGCTGGCCGGCTCCATCGGCGCGTTCGGCGCGTACTACGCCCTGGTGCATCGCGTGGGCACGGCCAAGGCCGGCTACGTGGGCGTGCTCACGCCGCTGGTGGCGCTGGCCGTGTCGAGCGTGCTCGAGAACTTCCTGTGGACGGACCTGACGCTGGCCGGCATCGGCCTGGCCGTGCTCGGCAACGTGGTGGCGCTGTGGCCCGCGAGCACGACCGCGTCGGCCGCCTCGGGTGGCGTGTCAGCGTGACGTTTCAGCCGACCTCGATCTCCACCATCACCGGCGCGTGATCGCTGGGCCGCTCCAGCTTGCGCTGCGCCTTGTCGATCGTGCAGGCCTTCACGCCGGCGCGCAGCGGCTCGCTCACCAGGATATGGTCGATGCGCAGCCCCTGGTTCTTGCGGAACGCCAGGTTGCGGTAGTCCCACCAGCTCCACTGCTTGGGCGGCTGCTCCAGCTGGCGGAACGCGTCGTGCAGGCCCAGGCCCACCAGCGCCTGGAAGTGCGCGCGCTCCTCCGGCGTGCAATGGATCTGGCCGTACCAGAGCACGGGGTCGTGCACGTCGCGGTCTTCGGGCGCGATGTTGAAGTCGCCCATCAGCACCAGCTTCGGATGCGCGGCCAGCTCCGCGGCCAGCCAGTCCTTCAGCGCCGTGAGCCAGGCCATCTTGTAGGCGAACTTCTCGCTGCCCGGCGCCTGGCCGTTCGGGAAATAGCCCCCCACGATGCGCACGTCGCCGATCGTCCCCGCGATCACGCGCGCCTGCTCGTCGCCATGGCCCGGGATGTTGCGCACGATGTCGGTGGCCGGAAGCTTCGACACCAGCGCCACGCCGTTGTAGGTCTTCTGCCCGAAGAACTCGACGTGCCAGCCGGCCTCCTTGAGCTCCGCGTGCGGAAACTTCTCGTCGACGAGCTTGGTCTCCTGCAGCACCACCGCATCGGGCTGCGCCTCGGCCAGCCAGGCGAGCAGGTGGGGCAGGCGGATGGTCAGGGAGTTGACGTTCCAGGTGGCGAATTTCATTTTGAACGTAACTTGTTGATTTATTAGGAAGAAGCCTTCCTGAGGAGAGTGAATTACCCGTCAGGTTACCCGTTTAATTCTTCTGCTCTGTACTGCGGGTCTCGCGCTGGATTGTTGCATCGAGCAGCGTACCGTGAAGCCGGTTTCAGACATGACTGTCGCAGCTTGCGCTAGCAAGCGTGCATCCCGGTAACCTGAACGTCTGCTGGATGGGGTGCAAGGGGTCGCGAGTTCGAATCCCGCCGCCCCGACCAATGAAATCATAGGGTTAGCTTCGAAAGAAGCTAACCCTTTTGATTTTCTGGGCGCTGAGGGGTAAACAAAGGGGTAAACATTTTTGCGGCTGGGCGCGAACGATTGCGCACAGCAGCGGACGTTTTTCCTCGAAGAGCGTTTTCAAGACGCGATTTCTTCGCCGCGGAGGCTGTCTCGACTACGCCGCGTACCGTTGCGATCTTGCGCGGTCTAACAGCCGCCTCACCTTGCCTTGTGTCTCTACTGCGAAAGCGAGCGCAGCGTCCATAAGCGCTGCTGAGCGCTATCTTGGTTGGGGCTCTGGCACTACCTGCTAGGTGTCCAGAGCTGACCTCCAAAGAAGCAAATGGGCCGGCTGCTTTCGCTGGCGGAAACCTGCCAGCAGCGCTACCCAGCGCCACCATCGCGGATGCCCACTCGCGCCGCCACGCGATCTCGCACCTGTTCATAAATGGGCACCTCGACACCTTCCGCGACGTATCGTGCGAGCGTGCCGCGTCCTTCGTCATTCGAATATCCAGGAGCCGACAGCGGATGCCATGGAGATGTAAAGCACGGGGGGCACGTGCGCGAGCGAACAGACCGTGACGTCCCGTGACGTGATAGTTGCTCCTAGGTCAGGGCATTCGACGGCGGTCTCCCAAGTGGGGAGGCTGAAGTTCATCCGAGCGGATCTACGGCTCTGAAAAATCCAACGGAGAAGCGAATGACGAACGGTTTCTGGAACGATTGGTATCTCGGGTGGGGCTGGTTCCTGTGGTTCGGATTCCTGATGCTGGTGTTCTCCAGCGTCGGGAACTGGGGCTATACCTACCGCGTGCATCGCTTCTCGGGTCGACTCCCTCAGAAGGACGCGCTCGACATCCTCGACGAGCGGTACGCCCGCGGCGAGATCACGCGTGCCGAATTCGGCGAGATGAAGACCGCGCTGTCCAGAACGCCGGTGCGGCCATGAGCGTCGACATGTTGGATACGAGATGTCGGCAGCAGGCCGGCGGGCTGCGGCTTCCAGTCGCAGTTGTACCGCCGCGAGGCCGCGTCGTTACAACGAGCGGCGAGGGTGAACTTGCGCGCGGCGACGCTCTGGATCAACCCAGTTCGCGTCGATTCATCGCGCTGCTGGAGGCCTACCGTGCAACAGGAGGCATGGCCCCCGGCAACTTCCTGTGCCAGTCACTCCAACAACACCAGCGTGGCGAACTCGGACAGCTTGCCCGCCTGATCGGAGATCGGCGGCTCTTCGTGCACGACTGGCGGGGGGATTCGTGGATACCGATGTTCCAGTTCGATGCCGACGACCTGTGCTGCAAGCCCGGCCCGGCGCTCGTGCGTGCCGAGCTCGCCGGTCTGGATTCCGGGTGGGCCGTCGCCAGTTGGTTTGCTCGGCCCAACGCGCAGCTTGAGGGACGGATGCCCGTGGACATCGTGGACCTGGATCTTGAAGCGGTCGTGGACGCGGCGCGGTGTCGCGCAACAGCTTCGAAACTGCGGCATTGCA
>JACMOG010000703.1 GCA_014378125.1 Vitreoscilla sp.
CGTCAAGGACATCCACAACTACATTGTCAAAGGCGTGCTGTGGCAGGCCTTCACTGCAGACAAGCCGGTGGTGCTGCTGATCGACGAGATCGACAAGGCCGACATCGAATTCCCCAACGACCTGCTGCGCGAGCTCGATCGCATGGAGTTCCATGTGTACGAGACCAAGGAGACGATCCGCGCCATCCAGCGCCCCGTCGTCTTCATCACCAGCAACAACGAGAAGGAGCTGCCCGACGCGTTCCTGCGCCGCTGCTTCTTCCACTACATCAAGTTTCCCGAGGCCTCGACGATGCAGCAGATCGTCGACGTGCACTTCCCGGGCATCAAGCAGGCGCCGGTGGGCGCCGCGCTCAAGAGCTTCTACGACGTGCGCAACCTGCCGGGCCTGAAGAAGAAGCCGTCCACCTCGGAGCTGCTCGACTGGCTCAAGCTGCTGCTGGCCGAGGACATCCCCGTGGCCGCGCTGCAGTCCAGGGACGACAAGGTGTCCATCCCGCCGCTGATCGGCGCGCTGCTGAAGAACGAGCAGGACGTCACCCTGTTCGAGAAGCTCATCTTCATGCAGAAGAACAACCGTTGATGTTGAACGTCCAACCCGTCACGCTCACCGACGGCCGCATCCGCCTCGAGCCGATGTCGCTGGATCACGTGGACGCGCTCGCGGCCGCGGCCGCCGATGGCGAACTCTGGAACATCCGCGTCACCTCGGTGCCCACGCCCGACGACACGCGCGGCTACGTCGAGCGCGCGCTCGCGATGAAGGATCGCCAGCCCTTCGTGGTGGTCGACCTCGAGAACGCCGGCCGCGTCGTCGGCTCGTCGAGCTATCACGACATCGTGCCGGCCGTCGACCGGCTGGAGATCGGCTGGACCTGGTACGCCAGGAACACGCAACGCTCGCACGTGAACACATGCGCCAAGCTGCTGTTGCTGACGCATGCGTTCGACACGCTGGGCGCGAAGGTGGTGGGTTGGCGCACCGACAACGACAACTTCGCGAGCCAGAAGGCCATCGAGCGGTTGGGCGCGAAGAAGGACGGCGTCATCCGCCACCATGCGATGCGGCGCGACGGCACCGTCCGCGACACGGTGATGTACAGCGTGACGGCGGGCGAGTGGCCGGAGATCAAGGCGCACTTGCTGTACCAGCAGAACAAGCCGCGCTGAATGCTCACGATGCAGATCTCATTCCGGCGTTCCTCGACGCTGCTCCTCGTAAGCTGCCTGTCCACGACCATTGCATCGGCCCAGTCGGAGCCGGTGGCGACTCCTTCCAAGCCGCCTGTTTGGGCGCGCCGAACTTACGTGGTGACTGCGCCGCCGCCGAAGGTCGACGACAAGGCGCCGCGAGTCATCACGTTGAACTACACGTGGCGTCTTGACTGAGCTGTTTGCCGACGCCGGTCATGACGCACGATCGAGGTCAGCGCGATTCGGCAATCCGCGCGCAACCCCTCCGATGGGGGCTTCGCATCAGGCGCGTGCTGCCTAGAATCGGCGCCATGAATCGAACCCTCTCCATCCCCGTCCTCGCCTGCGCACTGTTCGCGGGCCAGACGCTCGCATGTGCCTGCACGTTGAAGAAGGTCGAGATCGCGCCGCTGGCCGCCGAGAACGGCGATACCTACCAAGGTACTGTCGACGACGTCCGGATCGTGTTTCACAACGACGTCAAGGATCACCCGGTCACGTTGTTTCCCGAGCCGCCCATGACCGTGCAGCACCTGCAGCCCGCGGCCGAGTGCGTGGTGCACGACGGCGGCGTGTGGGGCCGCGACGGCGTGTGGCTGAGCGGTGACGGCCGCACGTTGGTCACCACCGAATCGAGCGGCTCCGCGCAGGATCTCGTCTTCCGCGATACGCGCACCTGCGCGAAGGTGGGCCAGCTCGACGTGGCCGGCGTGCAATGGCGTGTCGAAGGCAAGCAGTTGGTGCTCGACGGCGGCCCGGCGAAACGCCGCGCGAAGCGCGTGCCGCTGGATGCCGCCTGCCGGCCCGCAGGCGTCGTCAAGCCCCGCCAGTAATTCCGCCTGTCGCGTCGCATCGACCGCGATGCGACGCACGACGACCTCCCATCCGCCGCGCTGCCGGCCTCCAGACTCCCGAATCCGCCATGGCCAATCTCGACCAATGCATCCTCGACGCCGCGAAGGCCGCCTGGGGCGAATCCTTCCTCAAGGGCACACCCAACACGAACAACTGCTCGGGGTTCGTGAAGTCGGTGGCCGCGAAGCTGGGCGTGCCGCTGCCCGCCACCGCCGATGCGGACGGCATCGCCGATGCCCTGTCGGCAGGGTGGACCAAGCTCAAGAGCGGCATCGAGGCGGCGCGCTCGGCCGGCACGGGTCACCTGGTGCTGGCGGTGCTCAAGGGCGCCGATCACAACCCACCGCGGCACCACGGCCACGTGGGCGTGGTGGTCGCTGGTGCGCTCTATCGCGACGCCTACCCGAAGCTGTGGTGCGGCAGCCTGGGCGGACAGGCGCAGAGCCAGGGGGACAAGAGTGTCGGGGAAGTGTGGAATCGCGCGGACCGCGACAGCGTGGCGTACTACGAGTACACGGCCACGGTCTGCGGGCGCTGAGATCTCGAGGGGTCTGGCCCCGTTCGGGGCCAGACCCCTTCCCTCATCGCCACGGCGCTCACGCCTTCCAATCCGCATCTCGTTGCAACGGGCCCGCCGACCGCTGCACGGCTGCCGCGGCGTGGCTAGACTGGCCATCGCCACCGCGCCATGAGCGCGCCGGCGC
>JACMOG010000060.1 GCA_014378125.1 Vitreoscilla sp.
CATGCGCACCGACTACGCGACGATGAAGCGCGACAAGTGGGGCGGCTACAAGGGCTACGACCACTGGTTCGCCACCGTCAACAACGCGGCGCTGGGCGCGCAGGCGGCCTACGACGACCAGGTGGGCGCGTTCGAGCGGCTGTTCGCCGCCGAGGGCAGCGACTTCGACCGCTTCTACGCGGAGGTCAGGCGCATGGCCGCGCTGCCCAGGTCGGAGCGCGACGCCGCGATGGCAAAGTACCGCGATCCCACGAAAAAAGAGGAGACAGCATGGCCGACCTGAACCTGCACCGCGACCACACGCTGGGCCTGGCCCGCGCACGCAAGGTGGCGCTCAAATGGGCCGAGGACATGGAGGCGAAGCTCGACATGGAATGCACGATCATCGAGGGCGACGACGAGGACGTCCTCGAGTTCAAGCGCTCGGGCGTCGACGGCCGCATGATCGTGGCGGCCACGCACTTCGACATCGAGGCCAGGCTGGGCTTCCTGCTGAAGCCGTTCCTCGCCAGGATCGAGGCCGAGGCGAGCAAGCAGCTCGACGAGGCCCTGGCGAAGGAGACCGCGAAGGCCGCGAAGGCCCCCAAGGCCGCCGCGAAGAAGAAGTGATTACTTCAGGTCTTCGATGAGGTCGATGTAGGCCTGCCGCGCCTCGTCCTGCGACTGGCCCTTGAGCTCGTTCCAGGCGTCCCACTTCGCGCGGCCCACCATGTCGGAGAACCCCGGGCGCTTGCCATCGGCGTCGCCCGTGCTGCCTTGCTTGTACAGCGCGTAGAGCTTCAGCAGCGTGGCGTTGTCCGGGCGCTCGGACAGGTTCTTGCTGTCGGCGACCGCTTGCTCGAATTGTTCGTTCAAAGTGCTCATGGCTCGTGTTCCGCTGTGGATGAAAGTCAGGCTTGACGGGGCGGATGTTAAACACCAACCTCGCTGTCCGGATCAAGAGAGTGCCGGGAAGTCACTCTATAACGTAACGGCGACCGCTTGAGCGCACACGTCGAACGCATGTCGCGGGTGGATACCGCCTGGCTGCGCATGGATACCGAGGCCAACCTGATGATGATCGTCGGGGTCTGGCTCATCGAGCCCCAGCTGGCCATGGCCGACCTGCGCGAGCGCGTGGAGACGACGCTGCTCAAGTACCACCGCTTCCGCCAGAAGGTGGTGGAGGACGCGCTGGGCGCCCAGTGGATGGACGACGACCACCATCCTGCGCGAAGTCGCAGGATCCACCCGTCAGTTCATCGGCACGAAGTGCCCGTACACGCCGACGATCGAGCCGGCCGAGCCCGTGCCCGGGCCGAGCAGCGCGATCGTGACGGTGGTGTTCGCGTCGGCGTAGATGTGGGTGGTCGAGCTCACCGAGAACACCTGCTGGCCCAGCACCACGCCGTTCGGAAACACCGGCAGGTGCGACTCCACCTCCGCTCCGTTGAGGTAGGTGGCGACGTCGAACAGCACGCTGCCGCCGACCGCGCAGCCGATGTCGGCCGAGATGTAGTCGATGACCAGGCGGACGCCGGCCGGCACCTGGAACGAGCCGCTGCCGAAGCCGCCGTTCAACACGATGTCCAGTCGCTGCGAGAACGGTGCGAGATCCTCGTAGGTCGCCGTGACGGCGGCCTTGGGCAGCGTGGTCGCGGAGGCGCCAACGGCGAAGGCCGTGGCGGTGGCGGCGAACACGATGGCGCGGCGGAAGACGAAGCGAAGCATGGGAACCCCCTTGGAATGATCGGATGCCGAGCATGCGACCGGGCAGGCCGGCCAGTCCACACTCTTCCAGGGGGGGGCGCGACGTTCGAACGTGGGGGCTCGTCAGGCCGCCCGGGCGCCGCTCATTCGTCCTCGAGCTCCGCCCGGGCCATCTCGATGTCCAGGCGCTCCATCGCGTCGAGTGGCTTGCATTCGGCGGCGTCGGCGTAGAGTTGCTCGGCCTCCTTCATGCGCTTGTCGCCTTCGAGCACCAGCAGGCCGTTGGCGTATTCCACGCGCGCGATGGCGGAGTCGGGGTTCAGCGCCAGCGCTTCCTTGAACATCTTCAGGCCGGTGGCGGACTCCGCACCCTGGGTCTTGCCCAGCAGCCGGCCCACCTTGTCGATGACCTCGGCGTGGAAAGCGCCCAGCGCGATGTGGGCGTCGGCGTGCTTCGGGGCCAACGCGATGGTCGTCTCGAGCGCGGTCTTCACCTTGGTGCCCAGCCCTTGCGTGAGCGCCTTGGCCACGCTGATGCCCTGGCTGTAGCGACCCAGCGCGTAGGCCTGCCAGTAGTGGGCGTTGGCGAGCTTGGGGTGGGCCCTGGCCTGCGCCTCGGCGCGCTCGGCCACCTCCATGAACATCGCGAGCTTGGCCTTCTCGCTGGTCTCGAGGTAGTTGGCGTAGATGGACTGCGCCTTGTTGGCGACGACGATGCCCGCGTCGCCGGCCTTCAGGCCCGCGTCATGCGCCTTCTGGAACTGGCCCGCGTGGTACAGCGCCCAGGCGGCCTGCACCGCCTCGTCCTTCGGGAAGGGCTCGGCGTCGCCCTTGTGCAGGCGGGCCCAGTGCTTCTTCAGCGCGGTCGCCTCGTAGGTGTAGTCGGCGGCGTCGGACGGAAAGGCGGGCCATTTGGCCATGGCGTTGTCTCTGGGGTGGGTCTAGGATTTGTAGGCGTCCGCGCGCCGCTGCAG
>JACMOG010000704.1 GCA_014378125.1 Vitreoscilla sp.
ACCCGCGCGAAGCGTTCCACTCTCACTTCCCAAGCGCAGCGCCCCACCCGCACTTCAAAACGAAAAAGCCCGGCACGAGGCCGGGATTTTCCGAAAGAACGCAGAGCCCGCTCAAATGCGATCAATGCCCTTCTTGACTTGTTCCTTGGCGTCTCCGTAGCCCGCCTGGGTCTTGCCCTTGGCCTGGTCGACCAGCCCTTCGCCCTGCCGCTTCTGGTTGCCGACCAACTTGCCGGCGGCTTCCTTGATGTCGCCCTTGGCCTGGGTGGTGCGGCCTTCGACTTGATCCTTGGTCATGGTGAACTCCTTGGAAAGTTGATGAAACGCGAATCGGTCGATCCGTTGACCCCCAATTGGCAAGGCCTGTGCCCCCCGATTCGCGCCGTCCAGACGCGACGACGGCGTCCTGGCCCCGCGTGGCTGCGGGCCCGGGACGCCGTGCGCCGCTTGCAGTCTTCAGTGAAAGAAGAAGTACAGGATGACCAGCACGAAGACCGGAACACCCAACAGCCAACCGACGAGATACTTGCCCATGATGATGTCTCCTGGAAAGGTGCGGCGACGAATCGCCATTGAACCGGTCGGCGGCGCCTTCCGGGGATGAAGAAGGGTGGGCGCGCGAGCGCCAACCCCGCCGAGATCAGCTGCGGATCAACGCGCCGTTCGCGTCGCGCCACGAATTCTCGAACGCCAGCGCGTCGTCGGCGCTGCGCGGGCGAACGCCCATCAGGATGCCGCCGTCGCGGATGCCCGATTCGTACTCGGCGATGCGTTCCTCGGGGATGCCCCAGCCGATGAGCGCGCCCACGAGGCCGCCCGCGGCGCCGCCCGCGCCCGCGCCCGCGAGGGCCGCGGCGATGGGGCCGGCGATGACCAGGCCCAGGCCCGGCAGCACGAGGCTGGTGCCCACGGCGGCCACGGCCGCGGCGATGGCGCCCACGGTGCCACCGATGGCGCCGCCGATGCCCGCGCCTTCCGCGGCCTTGGTGCCGAGCTCGGTGTTGACCACGGCGTCGGGGGCGAAGTGGCGTGCGCGGGTCTCGTCGGACATCACGAGATTGACGTCGTCGCGGTCATAGCCGCGCGAGGCGACGGATGAATAGGCGCGCTCGGCGCTGTCGCGATCCGGAAAGAGGCCGGTCACGAGTCGGGGGTCTGCCATGTCGATCTCCTGATGTTGGTGGGCTCGTCTCGCCGTTGTCATCCAGACAACTTTGAAACGGTTAGCTTCAACTTCGGCAAGCGACAGGCCCGCCGCGCGCGGCCTCCCGGCCTCGCATCGACGCTCCAGGATCAGCCGCGGATGCGGCGACCCGTCGCGAGGGCCTTCACCAGCGGCAGCGTCAGTATCAGTGCCGCGGAGCCGGCCAGCGCCATCGGGATGAACGAATGCGTCCAGCTCATCGCGGCGGCGCCCACCAGGATCGTGGCCTGGCCGGCGAGCCACAGGCGCAGCGGGCGACGGCGGGAGACGGTGCGGGACGTGTTCATGGCGGCGTGGTGGAAGCTGCGGCGCAAGGCGGCCGCGAAGGCTTCAGTCTGGCCCCGTCCGCCCTCGCCCGTTCGCCCGATCAGGCCGAAGTTCGCCCTGCAGATCTGGGCCCGGCGATTGCCTCGCACGCGACATGAATGCCCTGCCCGCCTTTACCCGTCGGCTCGTCCCCACGATGCTCAGATCCACCCCCACGGCCCGCCGCGCGTTCCGCTGCCGCTGCGGCCGGCCCGTGTTCTTCCGCAACGACGTGTGCCTGGGCTGCGGCACGCCGCTGGGCTACGACCCCGACCTCGTGCTGCTGCGCCCTCTCGCGCCCACGCGCACGCCGGGCGTGTTCCGCGCGATGCGTACCCGCGGCGTGGGCATGACGGTGCCCCTGACCACCTATCGCCGCTGCGCCAACTGGACGTCGGCGGCACCCTGCAACTGGCTGCTGCCCGACAACGAGGAGGCGCGGCCCAAGCCGTTCTGCCGCTCGTGCCGGCTCGACCGCACCGTGCCCGATCCCGCCGACCGCGACAACGCCGACCTGTGGCTGAAGGTGGAGCTGGCCAAGCGCGCGCTGGTGTCGCAGCTGATCGCGCTGAAGCTGCCCGTGGAGTCGCGCGTGAGCGAGAACACCGATCAGGGCGTGATGTTCGACCTGCTGCGCTCGCCGGTGGATGGCCCGCGCGTGATGACGGGCCACGACGACGGCCTGGTCACGCTGGACATCGAGGAGGCCGACGACGTGCACCGCGAGACGATCCGCTCCCAGATGCGCGAGCCGTACCGCACGCTGATCGGCCACCTGCGCCACGAGATCGGGCACTACTACTGGCAGCGCCTGGTGCAGGGCACCGACCTGGAAGAGCCTTGCCGCGCGATCTTCGGCGACGATCGCCTCGACTACGGCCAGGCGCTGAAAGACTACTACGCCAACGGCGCGCCCTACGACTGGAAGAACCGCCATGTCAGCGCCTACGCCACCGCCCATCCGTACGAGGACTGGGCCGAGACCTGGGCCCACTACCTGCACATGATCGACGCGCTCGACACGGCCCGCAGCTTCGGCCTGGTGGCGCACCACGACGAGATCCAGTACGAGGCGTTCACCCCGCAGGTGCTGGCCGCCGAGGGCGCGGCCGATGCCGTGCCGTCACCCGACGACCTGGCGTTCCTGTCGGTGGTCAACGGCTGGATCGAGCTCACCGGCGCGCTCAACGAGGTCACGCGCAGCATGGGCGAGCCCGACTTCTACCCGTTCGTCCTCTCCAAGCCAGCGGTCCGCAAGCTGCACTTCATTCACACGGTGGTGAGAGACGCGGGCGGCCGTGTCCGTGGCGGTTCGCCCACCGGCGCCGGTGGCGTGGCGCTGGGCGATGGGTCGTCCACGGGGGCGGGTGGCGGCGCCATCGGCGACGGCGCGGGCGGCGACGGCGGCGTCAGCGGGGGCAATCCGGTATCGGACGGCGAAGGCACGCTGCCTGCACCGGCACCGGCACTGGTTCTGGCCGAGTCGGCTGAGCCGTTCGTCGCGTGATGGGCGGGAGTCTGGCGCTGGGACATCGATCGTTCTCCTGATGGGCTCGGCGCCCCGACTGGAGCGCCCTCGCCTTTCAGGCGGCAACGTCCATGCCCAGCAGTTCGGAGCCCGCCTCGACCTCAGGCCGTGCGGTCGGAGGCGAAGCCTCCCGGCGCCCGCACCAC
>JACMOG010000705.1 GCA_014378125.1 Vitreoscilla sp.
CAGCGCCGTCGTCTGATCTTGCTCCCCGCAACGGAACACCTGCCCATGTCGTCCCTGAAGCTCCTCGTCCTCGCCGCGGCCGTCGTCGTCTTGCCCGGCTGCTCCATCATCAGCCCGGTGCCGCTGGTGGAGCTCGCCAAGGCCACCGGCGCGGTGGCCGTCAGCGCCATCTCCACGGGCCCCAGCCACTCGAAGAACACGATGTACCACGAGCACAAGGCGCTGGACGCCGTCTGCGTGGAATACAACCCGCTCACCCCCGATCCCGACATCGCGCCGGCCCTGCAGGCCGAGCTGCGCAACCACGAGATCGACAGCCGCATCTACGAGGAGGGCGGCGCGCCTCCGTCGTGCCACTTCCGCGTGACCTATACCGCCGCCATCGAATGGGGCACCCCGCCGTTCGCCAGCGGCTACAAGTCCTACATCCGCGACGCCACGCTGACGCTGCGCGACGAGAACGGCACCGTGCTCTCGAGCAGCGCCTATTCGCTGGACGGCACGTTCCAGATGGGCAAGTGGTCCACCAGCCGCAGCAAGCTGGCACCCGTGGTCACCGCGCTGGTGACCGGCTTCGACCATTGATGATTGCCCGAGGATTCTCCGTGAGCCTGTTTTCCACCCCACTGCTCCGCCGCCTTGCCGGCTTGGCCAGCATCGCGCTCATCGGCGCGCTCGGCGGGTGCGCGTCGCCTTCTGGGCTGGTGCAAGGCCCCGTGTCCGTGCGGCCGGTCGCGCCTCCCAACTACGCCGAGCGCACCGTCACCGGCGGCATCTACCGCGCCAACCTCAACAACGTGTCGTTGTTCTCCGACCAGCGCAAGCCGCAGTCCATCGGCGACACGATCAAGATCGACATCTCCGAAAGCCTCAACGCCAGCAGCACGGTCAACAGCGTCAACAGCCGCGCCAACGCCGTCGCGTCGAAGGGCCCGGGCCTGAACTCCAACAGCCTCGGCTCGCTGCTGAAGGGCCTGGCCAACATGGACGCCACGGCCTCGGGCAGCGACTCGTTCACCGGCAAGGGCAACTCGCAGAACACCTCCACGTTCACCGCGCGGCTGTCCGCCTACGTCATCAACGTGCAGTCCAACGGCAACCTGGTGGTGGCGGGCGAGCGCAGCATGGCGTTCAACGGCGGGGTCACCACGCTGCGCTTCTCGGGCGTGGTCAACCCGCTCGACATCAAGGCCGGCGGCATCGTGTCGTCGGGCGACGTGGCCGACGCGAAGACCGAGCTGACCGGCAGCGGCGGCGCGCAGGACACGGCACAGAAGTCGTGGCTGCAGAAGCTGCTGACCGATGGCCTGAGCGTCTGGTAGCCTCAAGCGCGCGGGCTCTGGCCCGTTAGTTTGCGGGGCCTGGCCCCGGCCGGCCAGGCCCCGATCGATCATCGACGTTGCGCCTTCATGTCCACGGCTTCGCCACTTCGGCGAGGCCGCTTTGGTTTGTAGCGGAACCGACATGATTTCGCGCCTTGTACCGGCATGACATACGCCCCGGTGCGCGCTATGCTGCGGCGCGTCACTTCCTGTTACCTGGCCGCCGAATGATCACCTGCCTCATCGTCGACGACGACCCCGCGCTGCGCGAGCTTGTCGGAGACCACCTCACGCGCTACGGCCTCGCGGCCCGGCTGGCCGACAGCGCCGCCGCGATGCGGCGCGAACTCGCCCGCGGCGGCATCGACATCGTCCTGCTCGACCTGATGCTGCCCGACGGCGACGGCATCGAGCTGTGCCGCGACCTGCGCATGCACTCGAAGATGCCCGTGATCATGCGCACCGCGCAGGGCGACCCCATCAGTCGCGTGCTGGGCCTCGAGATGGGCGCCGACGACTACGTTGCCAAGCCCTTCGAGCCGCGCGAGCTGCTGGCGCGCATCCACGCGCTGATGCGGCGCAGCTCCGGCGCGCTTGCCATGGCGCCGGCCGGCGAGGGCGCCTCCGCGGACGCCGCCGCCAACGCCCCGGCGCGCTTCGAGCCGCCCGGCGCGCCCGTCACGCGCGGGTTCGGCGGCTGGCAGATCGACTGGCGCAACCGCATGCTCATCAGTCCCGAGGGCGTGG
>JACMOG010000061.1 GCA_014378125.1 Vitreoscilla sp.
CCCAAGCTGGACGCCGACTACTTCTGGGGCTCGTCGAGCCACAACACCGCGTTCCGCAACTGGTTCAAGGGGACGGCCATGATCTACCCCCCGCTGACCGGGCGGGGCGCCGAGCAGACCGCTCAGGGCTACTGGGCATTGCAGGCGCTCGCGGGCGTGGACCTGTCGCAAACCACGCGCTACTACAGCCTCGTCGGCAACGTGATCGGATCGGACCGACAGAAGGCACCGTCCGACTGGACGTCGATGGTCGTTGCGAGCCAGGACCGCGAGTACTACATCTCGGACAACCCCTATGGCTACACCTTCGGCTATGCCAACCTGACCGACACCGGCGACGACTCCGGCGACACCAATGCCGCGTACACGACGGCCATCGTCCATGGCGACTACGACTACGTCGCGGGCACGTTCACCTGGAATGCGGGCATCGCGCTGCATGCCCTGCCCAGTTCCTTCTATCTCGCTGCGAAGCCGGTTTGGTTCGGCAGCCTGCCCTGGCCAGCCTTCGGCCCGGCGCCAACCGATCCGACGGTCCCACTCGTCGGTACGATTCCAGCGAAGTCCTGCTACGACCAAGGCAAGATGCCGAACTGCCTCTCGGGTTGATCGATCCGGGGCGACTGCCTGTCCGGAGATCCTCCCCATGTCGAACCTGCTGCCCCCGCCGCGCGCCCGCCTTCTCGTCCTGGTGGGGATCCTGGGCTGCGCGAGGGTCGCGGCGGCGCACGTCGCCGACGCCGTGCTGCCGTCCAATCGCACGATCGACTGGAGCCAGTCGGGCGTGCCGGGCGGCATTCCGGACCGCTCGATCATCTGCGCGACGATCGACGCGGGTGCGTCGACGGCGGCGATCCAGGAGGCGCTGGACGGGTGCAAGCCGGACCAGGTGGTGCTGCTGGCGGCGGGTACCTACGCCATCGAAGGGGGACTGACCATCCCGAGCCACGTCGTGCTGCGCGGCGCCGGTCCCCAGCGCACGATCCTGAACGCACGAGGGGTCGGTGCCGGCTTCATCCGCTTCGGGCCCGGCGTGACACCCGATACGGCCGAATCGACCGCCATCACGGCCGGCGCCATGGCGAAGTCCACGCGGATCACCTTGGCCGATGCGTCCGATGTGGGCGTCGGCGATCACCTGATGGTGACGCAGCGCAACGACCCGGCCACCGTCGTCATCACCACCAGCAACGGCACCTGCACCTGGTGCGACGGCGGGATCGGCTGGAATGGCACGCGCGTGCAGGGCCAGATCGTGGAGGTGACCGCCGTCGAAGGCCACCGCGTGAGCATTGCGCCAGCGCTGTACATCAGCTACGACCGCGACCCGCTGGCCACGCAGATCGACCCCGGCGCCACGAACACGGGCGTGGAGGACCTGCAGGTCTTCATGAACGACACCGGCTTCACGGCCAATTTCCTGATGGAGGGCGCCAGCGCCTCCTGGATCCGCAACGTCGAGAGCAACTACACCGACGGCGACCACGCGCAACTGCTCTGGGGCTACCGCAACGAGATCCGCGACAGCTACTTCCACGACGCCTGGACCCACGCGCCGGGGCGGACGGACGCCGACATCTTCATCGCGGACAAGACCACCGGCACGCTCGTGGAAAACAATGTGCTGCGCCGCCTGCACCAGTCCGTGATGCTCAACTGGGGCGCGGCGGGCAACGTGATCGCCTATAACTACATCGACGAGAACTTCGACTCTGCCGGCCAGACCACCTTGTTCGGCGGACTGAACGTGCACGGTGCCCACCCGATGTTCAACCTGTGGGAGGGCAATATCGCGCCGAAGCTGGACGCCGACTACTTTTGGGGGTCGTCCAGCCACAACACCGCCTTCCGCAACTGGTTCAAGGGGGCGGCGACGGTCCACGGCCCGCTGACCGGGCGGAAACCGGAGCAGCCCGCCAACGGCTTCTGGGCCACGCAGGCGCTGGCCGCGGTCGACCTGTCGCAGACGGCGCTCTTCTACAGTCTCGTGGGCAACGTGATCGGGTCGGAGCGCCAGAAGGCGCTGGGAAAGTGGACGCCGATGGTCGTGGCCAGGCAGCCGCGTTCGTACTACACCACCAACAATTCCTACGGCTACACCTTCGGCTACGCGAACCCGAGCGACGGCGGCGGCGACAAGGGCGATGGCGACAAGGCCTGGACGACGGCCATCGTCCATGGCGACTACGACTTCGTGACGGGGGCCTTCCGCTGGAATGCGGGCATTGCCCGCCATGACCTGCCGAGCTCGTTCTACCTCGCGGCAAAGCCGGCGTGGTTCGGGAGCCTGGCCTGGCCGGCGTTCGGGCCTTCGGCTGCCGTGCCCACCACGGCGCTGGTGGGCGACATCCCGGCGCGAGCCTGCTTCGAACAGGGCAAGATGCCGAATTGCCTGTGAGCCGATCCCGCGCGGTCAGGAGCGCCCGCACGCCATGCCGGCGTCACCACCGCGCTTCCGGAGGCAGCGCGCGCGGCCGGTCGACGCCGTTCGATGCGTCGTTGGCTGCCACGAGATCCGCTGCGGCAGGCTGGCGGCTATCGCGGTACTGCGTCATCACCATGAGGAACGCGAACCAGAGCGGGCTCGTCTTGTCGAACGATGCCTCGGTGAAGTTGTACACCACGTTGATGAGGATGAGCGCGAAGCCCACCTTCGCGACGTCGCTGCCCTGGGCCAATTGCACGTTGGCTCGCCTGATCGCCGAAAGCAGCAGCAGCGCCAGCAGCCCGAGGCCCACCACGCCGCCGTTGAGGTAGGTCTCGAGATAGCCATTGTGGGCCTGGATGATGCCGAGCTGTCCATAGATGTCGGCGAGGCGCTCGCCGGTCCAGAAGCTGTTGAAGCCCGAACCCACCAGGGCGTTGTCCGCCTTGCCCAGCAACATCGGCCAGACGTCCGTGCGCGAGGTCAGTGTCAGGTCGCGTCCGAGCACGTCGACGATGAAGAAGTCGAGCACGCCCTGGGCGATTCCCGTCGGCCACAACAGGAGCGTGCCGGCGACCGCGATGAACTCGATGGCACCGACCCGGGTGCGCAGCGCTTTCCAGCTGAGGAGTAACATCAGCGAGAGCCCCACGACGGCACAGCCGGTGGCGGTGGCGCTTCCGGCCTTGATGAGGAGCCATCCCCCCATCAGGATCAGCGACAGCTCGCCAAGCCGGGAAAGGCGCGCACGCGCGCGGGCCAGCGGGGCCGGCGGGCTCGTGAAGTCCCACACCAGGAACATCAGGCTCACCAGGACCACGACGCCCAGGCTGTTCTTGTGGGTCGTGACGCCCGTGTACATCATCTCGCCGGTCCAGACGTGGTACGTGCGGCCGAACTCGGGATAGAAACGGATGAAGAGCACCGAGATCGGCAGGAGCACCATCGCGCTCCTCACGAACACGGCCTTCATCGCCTCCATCGGCTTGCCGTCGGTCAGCACCACCAGCACCATCACGACGTTGCCCAGATCCTTGATCCAGCGCTTGAATGCGACAAACGAGGCATCGGCCCACAGGATGCTCAACCCCCAGAACAGGAAGAAGGCAAAGAGCCAGCCATTGGCCGCGATCACCTCGCGAAGCCGGACCCCGCGACGCGCCAGCACGATGACCCCGTGCAGGATCAGCACGAAGTACACCGATCGCTCGAACGGATTGCCCTCGTCGTAGGACTCCGCGCTGCCTTCGCCGCCGCCCACGGAAAACCAGGTGGACACCGGTCGCGACCCGAGCAGCGTGATCCACGCGACCACGCTCCAGAGGGCCGGCGAGATTCCCTGCCGACGCCGGGCGTCGTTGAGGAACAGCCAGAGGATGTAGCAGCCGAAGAGGGCGCCGATCGCTATCGACATGGGGCGTGGGGTGCTCGCGTCATGCGAACACCAGCCGGTAGGTGCCCTCGACCAGCCGGAACCGGCGGCGCAGGTACTCGATCGCCAGGCAGGCGGCCAGCAGAAAGGCACAGGTCGCGAAGAAGGCCAGGGCCAGTTCGGCGATGGGCGCGATCTGGATGCCGCGCAAGGCGCGGTGCAGCGCGAACAGGAACGCGATCTGGGCGATGTAGCTCACGAGCGAATACTTGCCCAGCAGCACCAGCCAGCGGTACACGCG
>JACMOG010000706.1 GCA_014378125.1 Vitreoscilla sp.
GAGCGGCACGCCGATGACGGCCATGTCGCCGTCGCGGATCGGGGCATGCGCCTCGGGCCACAGCTCGCGCAGCGGGGCGGGGTAGTGGCCCAGGAACAGCGCGTCGAGCGGCCAGTGGTTGGCGCTGGCGGCCGCGCGCTCGGTGGCCACGCGATCGGCCTCCGAATCGCTGGCAGGGGTCACGGCGCAGACGTTGGCCACCAGGCCCACCGGCGCGTCGTCGTGCGCGCGCAGCGCGATCGTGCCCAGGCCGTGGCCCAGCAGCAGGTGGTGCATGGCCTCCACGCCGTAGCGCACGTCGGTGAGCCCCGGCGCATGACGGCCCTCGGCGTGGCCGATGTACGCCGAGCAGAACGGCTCGTTGAGCGTCATCCAGCCGGCCATGCGGCCCTTGAAGATGCGGCCCATGGCCTCGGCGTAGTCGGCGAAACGGTACGCGGTCTCCCGGTTGAGCCAGCCGCCGCGATCCTGCAGGTGCTGCGGCAGGTCCCAGTGGTACAGCGTGGCCCAGGCCGACAACCCATGGGCATCCAGGCGATCGAGCAGGCGCTTGTAGAAGTCGATGCCACGGTCGTTGATGCGGCCGTCCACGTCCATCACGCGCGGCCACGCGATGGAGAAGCGGTAGGCGTCGAAGCCGAGCTCGGCCAGCAGCGCCACGTCCTGCTCGTAGCGGTGATAGTGGTCGCAGGCCACGTCGCCGCTGTCGCCCAGGTGCGTCTTGCCGGGGGTGGCGCAGAAGGTGTCCCAGATGGACGGCACGCGGCCGTCGGCATGGGCGGCGCCCTCGATCTGGTACGCGGCGGTGGCCGCGCCGAACAGGAAACCGCGGCCGTTCATGGCCGAGCCCGCGGGCGGAAGAATGGGGAGGAGAGGGGTGTTCAAGGGATGTTTTCCGACTTGAGGCCGGCAGGGTGGAACCGGTTCCAGACGGGCGATTCTGCCCCTGCCGCCGAGGGGACGTATCAGTGGAAACACCGAAGCCTTGGCCATGACCCCGTTGAGCCTCGTGTCTTTGCCCGCGCCTCTATCCTTCGACGCCATCGCCCCTCTCGTCCCACGGAGTCCTCATCATGCGCAACCACCGCCTCGGCCGCACCGGCCTGTTCGTCTCCGAGCTGTGCCTCGGCACCATGACCTTCGGCGGCTCCGAAGGCATCTGGGGCAAGATCGGCGACCGCGACCAGGGCGCCGCCGAGCGCCTCGTGGGCCAGTCGCTGGACGCGGGCATCAACTTCATCGACACCGCCGACGTGTACTCCGCGGGCGTCTCCGAGCAGATCACCGGACAGGCCTTGAAGAACCTGAAGATCCCGCGCGAGAGCGTGGTGGTGGCCACCAAGGTGTTCGGCGAGACGGGGCCGGGCGCCAACGCTCGCGGCAACTCGCGCGGCCACATCATGGACGGCATCAAGGCCAGCCTCAAGCGCCTGCAGTTGGACCACATCGACCTGTACCAGATCCACGGCTTCGATCCGGCGACGCCCATCGAGGAGACGATGCGCGCGCTCGACCAGCTGGTGCGCCACGGCCACGTGCGCTACGTGGGCGTGTCCAACTGGGCGGCGTGGCAGATCGTGAAGGCTCTCGGCGTGTCGGAGCGGCTGGGGCTGGCGCGCTTCGAGGCGCTGCAGGCCTACTACACGCTGGCGGGGCGCGGCCTCGAGCGCGAGATCGGGCCCGTGCTGCAA
>JACMOG010000707.1 GCA_014378125.1 Vitreoscilla sp.
CCTTCTCGGCGAGCTTCTGCGCGGGCTCGACGTCGAGGCCCTTGGTGACGCTTTCCACCAACGCCACGATGTCGCCCAAGCCCAGCACGCGGCCCGCGTGGCGGTCGGCGTCGAACACCTCCAGGCCGTCGAGCTTCTCCGACGTGCCTGCTAACTTGATGGGCGCGCCGGTGACCTGGCGCACCGACAGCGCTGCGCCCCCGCGGGAATCGCCGTCGAGCTTGGTAAGCACGATGCCAGTGAGCGGCAGCGCCTCGCTGAAGGCCTTGGCGGTGTTGATGGCGTCCTGGCCCTGCATCGCGTCGACGACGAACAGCGTCTCCACCGGGTTGAGCAGCGCGTGGAGATCCTTGATCTCGGCCATCAACAGCTCGTCGATGGCCAGGCGGCCGGCGGTATCCCCCAGCAGCACGTCGAAGTAATGCTTGCGCGCGTAGTCGATGGCGGCCGCGGCGATGTCGTGCGGCTTCTGGTCGGGCGTGGACGGGAACCACTCGGCGCCGGCCTGCTTCGTGACCGTCTTCAGCTGCTCGATGGCGGCCGGGCGGTAGACGTCGCCCGACACCGTGAGCACCTTCTTCTTGCGCTTCTCGATGAGGTACTTGGCGAGCTTGGCGGTGGTGGTGGTCTTGCCGGCGCCCTGCAGGCCGGCCATCAGGATGACGGCGGGCGGCTGGGTGGCCAGGTTGATGTCGGACACGCCCTGGCCCATGGTGGCGGCCAGCTCCTTCTGCACGATGCTGACGAGCACCTGGCCCGGCGTGAGCGAGGCCACCACCTCCTGGCCGAGCGCCTTGTCCTTCACGCGGGCGATGAAGTCGCGCACGACGGGCAGCGCCACGTCGGCTTCCAGCAAGGCCATGCGCACCTCGCGCAGCATGTCCTGGACGTTGGTTTCGGTGATGCGGGCCTGGCCGCGCATCGTCTTGACGAGGCGTGACAGGCGGTCGGTGAGAGTGGAAGCCATGTGTGGAGTGCAGCAAGGATGAGCGCGGCGCGCCCCGGTAAACTGCAGGGATGATTCTATCGTCTGCCCCTGTCCACGCGCTCGCCTGGGCCGCCGTCTGCGCGTATGCGCTGTCGGCGGCAGGACGCACCGCGTGGGGCGCGCGTGCGCACGTGCTCGCGCTGGTGCTGCACGGCCTGTGGGGGGCCGCCACCTTCGTCGGCGAGGCCGACGCGGGGCAGGGCATCCGCTGGGGCTTCGCGCCGGTGCTGTCGCTCACCGCCTGGCTCGTGCTCACCGTGCACTTCACCGAGTCGCGGCTCGTGCCCATCGCGGGCCTGCGCCGCATCTTCGCGCTCATCGGCGCGGGCAGCGTGCTGCTGGCGCTGGCATTTCCGGGCGACGTGGTCATCGTGGCCACCTCGGTCTACGCGCCGCTGCACTGGACGTTGGGCATCGCCGCCTATGCGCTGTTCGGCGTGGCGGTGGTGCACGCGGCCATGCTCGATGCGGCCGAACGGCAGATGCGCCAGAAGGCCGGCGCGGGGCTGCTGGGCATGCCGCTGCTGTCGCTGGAGCGCCTCACTTTCCTGTTCGTCGAGGCCGGCTTCGTGGTGCTCACCCTGGCCATCGTCATCGGGTTGCTGACGGTGGTGCACTGGCGCTGGGGCGACCACAAGACGGTGCTGTCGCTGGCCAGCTGGGCCACCTTCGCGGCGCTCATCGTGGGACGCCGCACTCGCGGCTGGCGCGGCCGCCAGGCCACGCGCTGGGTGTATGCCGGCGCGGGCCTGATGCTGCTGGCCTACGTGGGATCGCGCTTCGTGTTCGAGGTGGTGCTGCAACGCGCGCCCACCGGACTGGGCGGCTGACATGGGACGCCTGATGATCTGGGTGCTGCTGGGCTTCATCGCCTGGATGTTGCTGCGTCCGAAGCGCGGCGCGGCGCCGCCGCCGGATGCCGCCCGCGGCCCGGCCACGCCCAAAGCGCCTGCCGCCAAGGCGGAGGCCATGGTCGACTGCGCCGCCTGCGGGCTGCACTTTCCCGGGTCGGAGGCGATCCACGACGGCGCGCGGCTGTACTGCTGCACCGCGCATCGCGACACGGGCCCGCGGCGTGGCGACTGAGCACGCAGTGAGATCGCAAGGATCCGTCCATGTGGGCTAGCCGCCGGCGCAAGGCGGCCCGGGCCGCGAAGTCGCGCGAGGGCGCCAACGCGGGCCTGCCGGAGGAGTCGTGGTTCAGCGCGCTGGAAGGCGCCATCGACCAGCCCCTGCTGACCGCCGACGGCAGCGGGCGCTGGAGCGGAGCCACTCCGGTGCTGCGGCCGCTGGCCGGCCACGGGCTGCGGCGCATCTTCGGCACCTACGTGGCCGCGCGCGCCGCGCTCGGCGTGGCGCTGGTGCTGGCCATCGCGCTGATGGGCGCGGCCACCAACCGCTCCCTCATCAGCGCTCCGCTGAAGCTGTGCGGTGCCTATGTGGTGCAGGCCACCGTCTGGTGGCTCACCGACCAGCTGCGCGTGCTGCGCGCGCTGCAGTCGGCGCGCTGGCAATGGTGGATGACGATCGGCGTCGACCTGCTGTGCTTCGGCGCGATCCACTGGATCGATCCCACCTCCAGCCTGAACTTCACCGCGCTGCTGGTGCTGCCGGTGCTGATGGCCGGCATCCTCACGCCGCGCCTGCCCGCGTTGGCCACCGCGGCCGGCGTGGCGCTGATGCTGCTGGCCGCGGCCGCGCGCGTGTCCGGCTTCGTGCCGGACGCGGCGGCGCTGATGTCGCAGGCGGGCCTCAGCGGCATCGGCCTGTTCGTGGTGGCGCTGCTGTCCGGCGAGCTGTCGATGCGTCTTGCGCACGAGGAACGCACGGCGCGCGACAGCCGCGAACGCGCGCGCCAGCAGGCCCAGCTGAGCCGCCTGGTCATCGAGGACATGGCCGACGGCGTGCTGGTGATCGACCGCCAACTGCGCGTGCGCGCCGCCAACCCCGCGGCGCGCCGGCTGCTGGTGGCGCAGGCCGCGCGCTGCCCGTCGCCGCCGTTCTCGCTGCGGCTGCATCCCGGCTGGCTGGTGCTGGCCGACGAGGTGGAGCAGGCCTTCACGCGCGGCAGCTGGCTCACTGCGCCGATCGACCTCAACATCCAGCTGGAGGACGGCACGCGACGTGCGCTGCATACGCGCGGCCGCTTCACGCGCAGCCGCACCGACAGCAACGACACCGCGTCGGCCGACGAACCGTTGTGCGTGCTGTTCGTCGAGGAGCTGCGCTCCGTGCAGGCGCGCCTGCGCCAGGAGCGCCTGGCCGCGATGGGCCGCATCTCGGCCGGAGTGGCGCACGAGATCCGCAACCCGCTGGCCGCCATCTCGCAGGCCAACGCGCTGCTGGAGGAAGACGAACTGCGGCCCGACCAGCGCCGGCTGATCCGCATAATGACGGACAACATCGACCGCCTGCGGCGCATCGTCGAC
>JACMOG010000708.1 GCA_014378125.1 Vitreoscilla sp.
AACGCGTCGAAGCTGCCCGAGCCCATCTTCACGCCCGCCACCAAGGCCGAGGCGGGCGAGCACGACGAGAACATCTCGTTCAAGGTGGCCTCCGCCATGATCGGCAACGAGCTCGCCAACAAGGTGCGCGACGCGTCGCTCGCGCTGTACGAGCGCGCCGCCGCCTACGCGCTCACCAAGGGCATCATCATCGCCGACACCAAGTTCGAGTTCGGCCTCGACGACCAGGGCACGCTCACGCTGATGGACGAGGTGCTCACGCCCGATTCCTCGCGCTACTGGCCGGTGGAGGGCTATGTGGAGGGCCAGAACCCGCCCAGCTTCGACAAGCAGTTCGTGCGCGACTGGCTCGAGTCGGTGCGCGTCGACGGCCAGCCGTGGAACAAGAAGGCCCCGGCGCCGGCGATGCCCGCGGACGTGGGCGAGCGCACGGCCGCCAAGTACCGCGAAGCCTTCGACCGCCTCGCGGGCTGAAGAGCTTGCACCAACACATGGCCCGCCTGCTCGAACGACTCGACGCGCAGATCGCCCAGGCGGAGGAAGTCTTCGAGCGCGAGTGCCTCAAGTCGCGCCGCGCCGCCGTGCTGGCGCGCCACGGCCAGTTCGCCGAGGCGCGCTTCGCGCTCGCCGGGCTGCGCTCGCAGAGCCAGCGCCTGCGCAACCCGGTGCTCTCGGCGTGGGTGGCGTTCGTCGACGGCCTCATCGAGCACTGCGAGTCGCTCAATCCCTCCGCGCGCGCCAAGTTCCGCCGCGCCTACGACCTGGCCTCCACCGCCGGCGACGCCGACCTGCATGCGCTGAGCGCGGCCTGGCTGGCGATGGCCGACTTCAACGCGAGCGACGTCGACGCCACCGTGGACCACGCGCAGGAGGCCTTGCGCGTGGCGCCGTCCGATAGCCACGCGGCCCGCGCCCGCGCCGCGCTGGTGGTGGCGAGCGCCTGGCGCGTTGCCGGCGACGACGAGCGCGCCATCCCCTGGTACAAGGTGGCGCGCCAGCACGCGGCCACCGAGGGCGACGTGTCGCTGGTCAGCGTCCTGCTGCACAACATGGCCGCGTTCCAGGCCGGCCGCACCAGCCTGGAAGGCGCGTTCGAGCGCGCCGACCTGGCCGACGCGCAACGCGTGCTGCTCGAGGCCGAATCCACCGGCAACTACGACGCGGGCGTCGGCAACCCGCAACTGCTGGCCGAGGTGCCGCTGCTGCGCGCGCAGCTGATGACCGTGCTCGGCCAGGACGACGCGGCCATCGTGCTGTTCGACGCCCAGCTGCCGCGCGCCCGTGCCGAAGGCCAGGTGCACCGCGAGGCGCGCTTCCTGGCCGACGCGGTGTTCGCCGAGGTGAAGCTGGGCCGGCTCGACGAGGCCGTGAAGCGGCTGCGCGCCCTCAACGCGGTGCTGCCGCTGATGACGGAGCACGACGACATCGCCGCCACCCACGCCCGCCTGGCCGTGGTCACGCGCGCGCTCGGACGCGCCGAGCAGGCGGACGCGCACGCGGCGCAGGCCGATACGGCCCTGGCACTGCACCGCACCGAACAGAAGCGCTGGGCCGCCGCGCTCGCGTCCGTCAGTTTCAGCTGACAGGGCGCAGCCCTGTCAGCTGAGCACGGTCATGCTCAGCCGCCTGCGGTACTGGTCGATGACCGGATCCGCGCCGACGGCCATGGAGTGCCCGGTGAGCTCCAGCTTGGGTTTGTCGGCCGCGGCCTTGTCGGCCACGGGCTTGGGCGCCGGCTTGGTCATCAGCTCGAGGATGCCCACGTAGGCCTTGCGTGCGAGCTCGTCGTGCCACGACTTGTCGCGCATGAGGATCTCCAGCAGCTCGTCGAGTGCCTGCGTGAACGCGCCGGCGGCGAAGTACGACTGCGCCAGCTCGAAGCGGGCGTCGAAGTCGCGCTTGTTGGCGGCGATGGCGGCGCCGAGCTCGTCGTGCGAGCGGCCGGTGGCGGCCTTCTCGCTGGCGTCCAGCCAGTGGCCGATGGCGTCGAAGCGGGGGTTGGGCAGCACGCGCTGGGCCACCGGCTGGTAGGCCTGGCGGGCCTGCACCAGCAGATCGGGATTGCTGCGGCTGGTCTCGATGAGCAGGCGCAGGTAGTCGAAGCGGGCCGACTCGTTGGCGGGGTCGATGGCCACCGCTTCCTGCAGCTTGGCGAGCGCGGAGTCCGTGTCGCCCTCGGCCAGCAGCGCCTCGGCCGCCTCGGCGTCGGACTCGGCCAGCGCCTCGTCCTCGCCCGGTACGTGCTTGTCGAGGAAGGCGCGGATCTCGCTCTCGGGAATGGCGCCCACGAAGCCGTCGACCGGCTGGCCCTGGTTGAACATCACGCAGAACGGGATGGAGCGCACGCCGAAAGCCTGGCTCAGCTGGCCGGCGATCTCGGGCTGGTCGTCGCTGTCGAGCTTGGCGAGCTTGAAGCGGCCCGCGTAGGCGGTCTCCAGCTTTTCCAGCATCGGCCCCAGGCTCTTGCACGGGCCGCACCAGGGAGCCCAGATGTCCAGGAGGATGGGCTGCTGCATCGAAGCCTGCAGGAGGTCGTTCTCGAAATTCTGGAGGGTGATGTCTATCATGTGGGGCTTCGTCCGTGCCCCCGGCTAAAATCGTCGTTTTACCGGGAGTGATCTTGAATAGTGCCTCGCCCGTAGTCGGCGTAGATGATGCCTCCCCTGCGGTCGGCACGGACGATGCCTTCCCTGCGGTCGGCGTCGTCATGGGTTCGGCCAGCGACTGGGAGACGATGAAGGCGGCTGCCGACATTCTCGCCGAGTTCGGCATTCCCTTCGAGGCGCGCGTCGTCTCTGCACATCGCATGCCCGACGACATGTTCGCGTACGCCGAAAGCGCCGTCGGGCGCGGCCTCCAGGCGATCATCGCCGGGGCGGGCGGGGCCGCGCACCTGCCGGGCATGCTGGCCGCCAAGACGGTGGTGCCCGTGCTGGGCGTGCCCTGCGGCACGAAACACCTCAACGGCGTCGATTCGCTGCACTCCATCGTGCAGATGCCCAAGGGCATTCCCGTGGCCACCTTCGCCATCGGCGTGGCCGGCGCGGCCAACGCGGCGCTGTTCGCCGTGGCCATGCTCGCCAACCGCGACGAGGCGCTGCGCGCCCGGCTCGAGGCGTTCCGGGCGCGCCAGACCGAGGTCGCCCGCGCGATGACGCAGGAGCTGAAGTGAAGCGTCCCCTTCCGCCCGGAGCGACCCTGGGCGTGCTCGGCGGCGGCCAACTGGGCCGCATGTTCGTGCACGCGGCCCAGACGCTGGGCTTCGACACGCTGGTGCTCGACCCGGACAAATACAGCCCCGCCGGCGCCGCGGCCCACGCGCAGCTGTGCGCGCCGTACGACGACGAGCGCGCGCTGGCCGGGATGGCCGGCCGCTGCGACGCCGTCACCACCGAGTTCGAGAACGTGCCCGCGCCGTCGCTGGCCTCTCTGGCGCAGGACATCTTCGTGGCGCCGTCCGCCGCCGCCGTGGCCATCTGCCAGGATCGTGCGGCCGAGAAGGCGCACTTCGGGCGCGCCGGCGTGCCCTGCGCGCCGCACGCCGTCATCGAGACCCCGCAGCAGCTTGCCGGCGTCGACGACGACCTGCTGCCCGGCATCCCCAAGACCTCGCGCCTGGGCTACGACGGCAAGGGCCAGGTGACGGTCGCCGACCGCGCCGCGCTGGCCGCCGCCTGGGCCGATCTACGCCAGGTGCCCTGCGTGCTCGAGAAGCGCCTGCCGCTGGCCTACGAGCTGAGCATCATCGTGGCGCGCGGCGCCGACGGCGCCATCGTGCACCTGCCGGTGCAGCAGAACCTGCACCGCTCGGGCATCCTCGCGCTCACC
>JACMOG010000709.1 GCA_014378125.1 Vitreoscilla sp.
CCCAGCGCCCCCGGGAGGCGGCCCGGGCCCGCACGGGGGGGGGGGTTCGACAGGGTGGTCGGCGTCCAGCACATCCGCATCGCCGTGCCCGCGCACGCCGATTCCGACGACGTGCGCGACGCCATCAACGAGGCCAAGGACTCGCTCGTCCAGTCGCTCAAGGGTGCCGAGGACGCCAAGCGCGGCGCCGACCAGGCTGCGAAGGACGCCGCCGAAGAGGCGCATGGCGACGACTCCGACGAGGGCGACGGCAAGCAACGCTCGACGCGCGAGCACACGGTGAACTACGGCAACCTGCCGCTGCTGGCCGTGTGGTGGATCCTGGGCTCGATGCTGGTCAAGATCACCTACAAGGGCCGCATGCAGGCCGAGGTGAAGGCCGCCGTGGCCACCGAGACGGCCGAGGCCGAGTCGCTGCGCCGCCAGGTGCTGGAGGCGCGCATGGCCATGATGCAAGCGCAGGTGGAGCCGCACTTCCTGTTCAACACGCTGGCGTCCATCGACCACCTGATCGAGTTCGATCCCAAGCGCGCCAGCCAGATGCAGCGCAACCTGATCTCGCTGCTGCGCGCCAGCATGCCGTCGATGCGCTCCACCGACTCGGGCCTGCGTCCGCTCGATCTCGAGCTGGCGGTGGTCCGGCCCTACCTCGAGATCCTGAAGGTGCGCATGGAGGAACGCCTGACCACCGAGATCGACGTGCCCGAGGGGCTGCTGTCGGCCGAGTTCCCGCCCATGATGATCCAGACCCTGGTGGAGAACTCCATCAAGCACGGTCTCGAGCCCAAGGCCGAGGGCGGCGACCTGCTGGTCAAGGCGGAGATCCGCCACGGCAAGCTGTGCGTCACCGTCGCCGACACCGGCCTGGGCTTCGAGGCGGCCGCGCAGGGCACCACGCACGGCACCGGCGTGGGCCTGGCCAACATCCGCGAACGCCTGGCCCTGCTGTTCGGCAGCAAGGCCACGCTGACGATCGCCAACAACCCGGTCGGGGGCACCATCGTCACGATCACCGTGCCCTACACCGCACACACCGAAACCCCCAGCGAAGGAGCCAAGGCATGACCGCGTTCGACACCGCCCCCGAGCCCGACGACCGTCCCGCCCGGGTGGGCACCGCCCTGGTTCCGTACCGACCGCGCCCGAGCCGCATGGCCCGCGCGTTCCGCTGGTGGCTGGGCGTGAGCGCGCTCGTGCTGCTGGCCTGCGTGGTGTTCATCGGCTCGGGGCTGTACAACCTCGACCTCGCGCCGGTGCACATCGTCATCAACGGCGACGATGTCACCCATGGCGTCACCGTCACCGGCATGGGCGACGACGTGCAGGCGCTGCTGGGCGTGGGCGCCCTCATGCTGGGGCTGCTGTTGCTGCTCCTCGTTCCGGTGCTGCTGTTGCTGGTCATGGCGTCGGTGGCCATCGCGCTGGTGATCGGCGTGGGCGTGCCGTTGATCGCGGTGGCGGCGGTGCTCGTCGCGGTCACGTCGCCGTTCTGGATGATCGGCCTGGTGGTGTGGCTGGTGGCGCGCCGCCGGCACTCGCCGTCGCTGCCGGCGTCGGCTAGGATGGCCGCATGAGCTCCACGACACCTTCTTCGGCCGCGGCTCCCGTCCGCGGCGTGATCGCCGACGACGAACGGCTGATGCGCGACCAGTTGAAGGCGCGCCTGTCCGAAGTGTGGCCCGAACTGCAGATCGTCGGCGAGGCCAAGAACGGCCTCGAGGCCGTCGATCTGGTGAGCCAGCACCGTCCCGACGTCGTCTTCCTCGACATCCGCATGCCCGGCCTGTCGGGCGTCGACGCGGCGCGCCGCATCGCGCAACTGCCGGCGCCCGACGACGATGGCGATGGCGATGGCGATGGCGAGGGACCGCTGCCCGAGATCGTGTTCATCACCGCCTACGACCAGTACGCGATCGAGGCGTTCGAGCAGGGCGTGGCCGACTACGTGCTCAAGCCCGCCGAGCGCGAGCGGCTGGGCGTCACCGTGTCGCGCACCAAGGAGCGCCTGGCGCTGCGCGGCACCGACGACGAGCCGCCCGCCCCGCACCTGCAGCAGCTGCTGCACAAGCTGTCGGCCAAGCCCAATCCCGGCGGCACGCCGCCGGCGCTGAAGTGGATCCAGGCCACGGTGGGGCAGGCCATCCAGATGATCCCGGTGGAGGACGTGCTGTTCTTCATCTCCGACGAGAAGTACACGCGCGTTCAGACCGCCACCCTCGAAGCGCTGA
>JACMOG010000710.1 GCA_014378125.1 Vitreoscilla sp.
CTTTCGGCCAGCAGCACGCCGGCGAGGAAGGCGCCCAGCGCCATCGACAGCCCCACGGCCTGCATCAGTGCCGCGGTGCCCACCACGAGGCCCAGCGCGGCGGCCGTGAAGATCTCGGGCGTCTGGCTGCGCGCGATGAAGCGCAGCGCCGGCCGGAGGGCCAGGCGGCCGCCCAGCACGATGGCGGCGATCATGCCGAACGCCTTGGCCGCGGCGATGAACGGATGGCCCGCGTCCTCGCCGGCCACGCGGTCGGGCGCCATCAGCGGTATCAGCGCGAGCAGCGGGATCGCGGCGATGTCCTGGAACAGCGACACGCTCAGCACCGACTGGCCCACCGTCGTCTGCAGGATGTTGCGCTCGTTGAGCGTGGCCAGCCCGATGGCCGTGGACGACATCGCCAGCGCCGCGCCGGCCACCACGGCCAGCGGCCACGCGTCGGCCGCGGAGCCCAGGCAGGCCCAGCCGATCAGCGCGATCAGCGCCAGGCTGCCCAGCAGCTGCGCGCTGCCCCAGCCGAAGATGGGCCGGCGCATGGACCACAACCGCTTGGGCTCCAGTTCGAGCCCGATGAGGAACAGCATCAGCACGACGCCGAACTCGGCCAGGTCGACGATCTGCGACGGGTCGGTCACCAGGCGCAGGCCCGACGGCCCGATGGCGAAGCCCGCGGCCAGGTAGCCGATGATGGCGCCCAGGCCCAGGCGGCGCGCGAGCGGCACCGCGATGACGGCCGCGGCCAGGTAGGTGAGGGCGAGGGTGAGCCAGTGGCTATGTTCCATGGGCGAGTGGCCGGTCAATCGTCCGTGGTGACGCGCCGCTCGTCGGGGGCGACGTCGGGCAGCGTGGGCGCGATGCTGGCGCGCGCCTCGCCCGCCAGCGCGATCAGGCGCTGCGCGAATCCGTGCGCGTGGGCGTGTACCTCGTGCGCCTCGGCGCGGTGGGCGCCGTGGAACACCAGCGGGTCGAGAAAGCGCATGCCCACGGTACCGGCGGTCTGGCGATAAGGGGCCAGGAAGCGCTCGAATGCATCGGCCGCGCCGGCCATCTGCAGGTACGAGGCCCCCACGCCGCCGGTGGACACCACCAGCCACGCGCACTTGCCCACCAGCGCGCGGCCGCCGGGGCCGTAGGCCCAGCGGAAGGCCAGCACCTCGTCCATCCACAGCTTGAGCAGCGCGGGCATCGAGTACCACTGCACCGGATGCACCCACACCACCGTGCGCGCCGCGGCCAGGGCGGCCTGCTCGGCCTCGACGTCGATCACGTAGTCGGGATAGAGCGCGTAGAGATCGCGCACCTCCACGTCGCCGGACCGCAACAGCCGGGCCTGCGCGGCGAGGGCGCGGTTGACGCGCGAGCGCGCGATGTCGGGGTGGGCGACCAGCACCAGAACGTCTGCCATGAGCCTCATTGTGGCGGGTTCGGTAACATCGGGGCGTCCCGTCGAGTTATCGCAAGAACAACATCGGAGAGAAGACTCATGTCGGTCATCGTCGTTGCAAACCCCAAGGGCGGAGTCGGCAAGAGCACCCTCGCCACCCAGATCTCGGGCTGGCTCGCCTCGCAAGGCAAGGTGGTCACCCTCGGCGACCTCGACCGCCAGCAGTCGTCGCGCCAGTGGCTGGAGATCCGGCCCGCGAACCTGCCGCGCATCCTGCCGTGGGACATCTCGCGCGACGCGATCGCCCGCCCCGCCAAGGGCGCCACCGACGCCGTCATCGACACCCCCGCGGGCCTGCATGGCGCCCGCCTCGACGCCGCCATGAAGGTGGCCGACCTCATCGTCGTGCCGCTGCAGCCCAGCCTGTTCGACATGCAGGCCACGCACGCCTTCGCCCGCGAGCTGCGCGAGCACAAGCGCGCCGGCAAGGTGCGCATCGGGCTGGTGGGCATGCGCGTGAAGGAGCACACCATCGCGCAGGATCGGTTCATGGAGTTCGTGGCGACGCTGGGCATCCCGCTGATCACGACGCTGCGCGACACGCAGAACTACGTCCACCTGGCGGCGCATGGGCTCACGCTGTTCGACGTGGCGCCGGGCAAGGTCGAACGCGACCTCGCGCAGTTCGCGCCGTTGGGGCGTTGGCTGGCGCAGCCTTCCGTTGCGGTGGCGCGGGAGTGAAGACATTCGCTTCTCTGCGCGACCTGGCGGCGCTCGAAGGCCAGGAGATCGGCGCCAGCGACTGGGTGTCGGTGGGGCAGTCGCGGATCGACGAATTCGCGCGGGCCACCGGCGATGCGCAGTGGATTCACGTCGATCCGGTGCGCGCCGCGGCGGGACCTTTCGGGACGACCGTGGCGCACGGGTTCCTGACGTTGTCATTGCTGCCCGAACTGGCGGCGGCGGCGTTCGTGATCGACGACGTGCGAATGGGCCTGAACTACGGTCTCGACCGCGTGCGCTTTCCGTCGCCGGTGCCTGTCGACAGCCGTCTTCGCGCGGTGTGCGTCCTGCGCAAGTACGAGGCGATCGAGGGCGGGGCGCAGCTCACGATGACCGTGATGATCGAGCGCGAGGGCGCTGTGAAGCCGGTGTGCGTGGCGGAGTGGATCACGCGCCACTTCGTTTAGTGTCGCGCCGTCGTCGAGGCTTCGCGCTTCTCGTCATCCTGCGCGAAACCGCGGGATCCGCAGGTTTGTCATCCTGCGCGAAGTCGCAGGATCCACGCGCGCCGAGTCGGTTGCATTTCGACTTCGTTTGGGCCACCTTGCCAGCCCGGGGCCGGGCGGTGGCCGAAACAAGTCTGCGCATGTGCTTGTCCGTTTGAACCTCTCCCTGATCGGGGCTCAAGAACCGGGCACGCGATCGACAAGCAATCCGATCTTGCTGCCGGCGGTAACCTGGACTTGAGGAACGATATCGTCGGCCGTGAACGGCAGGCCATCGGGCCCGACCCCTCGCAGGTAGTAGTGATCCTCGCCGACGCGCTGGTAGAAGAAGTAGCTGGGTGCCTGTCCCAGGCGCATCGTCGCCGGATCGAACAAGAACACCGGTGAATCCTTTGGGATCGAGCCTTTCAGCGCTGCCATGGATTCGGGGTAGTGACCGGATTGCAGCTTGTACATCTCGATGACGGGGACGACAGAACTGAGCGTCGATTGACTCATCTTCGACCGCAGGTCATCGTAGACGCCGCCGCGCTGCACGAAGCCGAAATAGAACAGTGCCGTGTACAGGATGACCGTGAATGCGATGCCTGCAAAGCCGATGCATGCAACGCGCCGTCCGCCACTCTTCCTGGTCACGAGCCCCCAGGTCACCGCGCTGATTCCGAACACCACGCCGATTGCTGGAATGAATGAAAGGCCGCCCAGCACATAGGGGAACGCACCGAGTTGCCCTTGAGCGGGACGTTCGGGTTCGGAGTTGTTGGCGTTGGACATCGCTCTGGAGTTCTCTTGGTGAAGGGTGGGGCCGCATGAAGGTTCGACTCTGGCCCGTCGGCTATGCACCTGTATTGAAGTAGGTGCAACCAGTGGGCGGCGGCTGCTCCAGGAAATGCCAGCCAAGCACGATTCTGTCCGACTTGCGAGTGGTCATCGCGTGGGAGCAGTGGTCGGGCCTGCGCCAGGCCAGTTGGAAGGTCTCGTCATCCACCGCTCGGATTTCGGGCGAGGCAGCGTGGCCCGTCGCGGTCTGCGGCGTCGGCTTTCCGGCGCGCGAATCCAGCGCCTCGGCCAGATCGCCAGACAAGGGTGCGCAAGCCGCCATCGCTGCAGCAGCGGAACACGCAGCATGAAAGAAACAAGCCATCTGGCTGAGATAATTTGCGGTCGAATGAGCTTCGCTTGTGGTTGCACGGTCAAGGCGTTCCGGGGATGACGGAGTCATCGTAGGCCCACACGGCATCCCGAACGTGAACGATCGCCATCGGATGCCTCTCGCGTTCCCTGGCGCACCGAGGCTACCATTCGCAGCAGGAAGGTAATTCGCAATCACGGCGCAAGCCGCACGTCGCGAGTGAAGGTCGTGGATATGGCGGAGTCCGGGCGTTTGATCCGTCGACCGGCGCGGTGGGTTCGGTCGTCGACGTGTCCCGAGAGAAAGCAGAGTGGGGCTTCCTTTGGCAACAGCGCGGCCGCTGGTTTGCGATTCGCAACGACGCCGAGTCGCTCATCTTCCAGGCGGGCCCTGCGTGGTGGCGCCTGTCCAACGATGTTGAACTGCGAGTGACGCGCGGTCTCTTCCGCAGGTTCGAGCTTGAACAAGACGGTCGCACGGCGTTTTCTCTTCGCTACTTCTTCAGAGGCGCGGCGCATGCGGCGATCGACCCCACCTACGACGCCATCGACGAAGAGTTTGACGACTTCTTTCTGTACGTCACGGAGATGTGGCGCCATTGGAAAGACAAGAGCATGGACACATTCCTGGCGGCTTGAATGGCCGCGGCGGCCCGGGTTGGCACTGAACCATCTACCAAGCCAGTCCGTAAGGCAGCGCTTCGGGACCGAAGACGAAGTGCAGGACCCGGCGCAAGCTGGAGCCGGAGGACTTCGACGAGGCATGAAGGATCAAGGGTCGCATGAGCAGCGCATCTCCGCGCTTGGCGGGTACTGCGACTCCTGCGCTCCGACCCGCAAGCGCTGCCTGCGCCGGCTCGACACGTCCGAATTCATGAGACCCGGGTACGAGCCGGAGCGGGCCGTCCCGTGGAGTGCAGTGATCCACGTGGACTCGCACCGCCACGAGCTGCTTGAGAACACTGTCAGGTGGCTGGACGAAGACGACGCCTTCCTTCTCGCTCCAACCCGAGAGCGCCGGGTGATCGACGCGGCCTGAAACGGGAATGCTCAGATCTTGATGGATCGGTACGAGCCAATTCCTGGCTGCGGACTTCTCGAAGAAAGTGCACTGGACGGCGCGGGCGAGTGGGGGCAAGACCTGTCGCACGCCGGCATGAGCCATCACCTTGCAAGCCAGGTCGGCGCACCAGGCCTCATGCAGCAGCCGTCGCGAGCCCGCGCCACGCGTGTCTGTGACCCCGAGAGACCGGGAGACATCGTCGCATTCCGCGTCGCTCAACAGAGCGCGGACCAGAGTGAAGCCGTCAGTGTCGAATTGCATTTCCAGTCCCTCAGTCCCCAGATGCCTGAGCTGCCTCCAGAGATTATTCGCGATTCGCCTGCCTGCGCTTTGAGACAGGCAGGCCAGCAAGCCACTCGGCCTCTTGTATCCGTCCTGAAACAAACCACCTCGACAATAGTTTTCCCTGTCCCCCATCCGGGGGGCGGCAAGCCCGGTGCAACCCGATACGATCGCGACGAGGAGTGCGTTGTCCGCGAAGACGGGCACCGCTGGGTCACCTGATAACAAGAGTCGGAGCGAGTTCCATGAAGGTGTTGCTGGTCGATGACCACCCGTTGATCCTGTCGGCGCTGCAGGCCATGATCCAGGAGCTGGATTCGGACGTGCGGGTCACGGCCGTGGGCAGCGCCGCGGCGGCGCGTGCGGCGCTGGCGGCGGACGCGGATTTCGATCTCGTGCTGCTCGACCTGCAACTGGGCGACGCCAGCGGCTTCGACGTGCTGGTGGAGATGCGCAAGGCGCATCCCGCGCTGCCGGTGGTGGTCATCTCGGCCTCTGATCGGGCCAGCGACGTCATCCAGGCCATCGACCTGGGCGCGATGGGCTTCGTGCCCAAGCGCGCGTCCAACGACACGCTCGTCGACGCGCTGCGCCTGGTCATGGCAGGCGGCATCTACGTGCCGGCCATGCACCTGGGCGGCTCGCAGGGCCCGGGCAGCCGCGCCCCGGTGGCCATTCCGGTGGCTGAAACCGCCACCTACCAGGTCACGCCGTCGTTCGAGGAGCTGGGGCTCACGCCGCGCCAGGCCGACGTGCTCACGCAACTGCTGCAGGGCAAGCCGAACAAGGAGATCGCGCGCCGCCTCGGGCTGTCGGTGGAGACGGTCAAGGATCACGTGCAGGCCGTGCTGCGCGCGCTGGGCGTCAGCTCGCGCACGCAGGCCGTGCTGGCCGTGAGCCAGATGACGCAGCAGCGCCTCGAGCGCCGCGCCATCCCCCGGTAGATGTCGGCCCCCACGCTCCTCCGTCGCTGCCCCCCGAGGGGGAGCTCGGTTCGGCTCGGATGCGATCCTCGCTTCCCGAGAGCTTGGGTAGGCCTGCGGCCGGCTGAATACAAGACCCGCTGACGCGATCGCTTCGGCATGCGCGTCGCGATCATCTCCGTCTTCGTCGACTACCACCGCCGTGGCGCGCATCACCGTGGCGTGCTGCAGCCGCAGGTGGGGCCGCTCATCGCCGCGCTGCTGCCCGATTCGGCCGACATCGACATCGTCAACGACACCTGGGTCGATCCCGACTGGGACAAGACCTACGACCTGGTCTTTCTCTCGTGCATGCACGCCGAGTTCGACCGCGCGCGCCAGATCGGGCACTACTTCAAGCGGCGCGGCGCGCAGGTGGTGATCGGCGGCTCGATGGCGTCGCTGTATCCGCACCTGTGCGCGCCGTGGTTCGACGCCGTGGTGGTGGGCGACCCGGAGGACACGGTGCCGCACGTCTACGAGGACGCGTCGCGCCACCAGCTGCAGCGCCTGTACCGCTCCGGCGGCGACGCCTCGGCGCGCGCGCCCACGCCGTTGGCGCACCGGGTGGCGAACCAGCAGATCTTTCCGCTGGCACTGGAGGTCACGCGCGGCTGCCCCTACACCTGCGACTTCTGCGTGCTCACCGGCATGGGCACGCGCTTCGACACGCGCCCCGCCGCGCGCGTGGAGCACGACCTGGTCACGCTGCGCGAGGCCCTGAAGGGCCGCATCAGCGGGCCGCTGAAGGGCAAGCGCCGGCGCATGGCGATGTTCTACGACAACAACATCGCGGGCAACCTGGGCTACCTGCGCCAGCTGTGCGACATCACCGAGCGGCTAGGCCTGGAATGGGCCAGCTCGGTCACCTTCAACGTGCTCACCAACAAGGCGCTGATGCAGCGCATGTTCGACAGCGGCTGCCGCGCGCTGTACGTGGGCCTGGAGACCTTCAACCCGGCCGCGCTCGACGACTTCAACAAGCCGCAGAACCGCCTGCCGCTGATCAAGCGCGCGCTCGACGACGCGCGCGACGTGGGCATCCTCGTCACCGCCGGCATGATCCTGAGCCCGCAGCACGACGACATCGCCTACATCCGCTCGCTGCCCGAGCGCCTGCGCGAGAGTGGCCTGCACATTCCCACCTTCCTCGCGTTCGAGACGCCGTTTCCCGGCACGCCGTACTTCCATCGGCTGGCGCGCCAGAACGCCGAGCGGCTGGAGCGCGGCGAGCGCGCGCTGTTCCTGCCCAACGCGCTGCTGCGCGACTTCACGTCGTACACGCTCGTGGTCGAGCCCACGCTGGCGCCCGCGCAGGACTACATCGACGCCTACAAGGACACGCTCGACAAGATCTACGCGCCGCGCCGCAAGCTGGCCAAGCTCGCGCACGACCTGCCGTCGTTCGTGCGGCGCCGCGCGTGGACGAGTGCGATGCTGGATCTCGGCGACACGCTCACCGGCGGCCTGCCGCGCGCCCCCGGCCGCACCTACCTGGCGGGCACCGACCTGGCGCCGCCCGAGCGCGTGCCGCTCGCCGACGCGGACTTCGCCGA
>JACMOG010000711.1 GCA_014378125.1 Vitreoscilla sp.
CAGGTTGGCGCGCAGCAGCATGGCCGGGCGCTTGAGCCCGGCAGCCTTGGCCATCAGCAGCGCCGCCTCGTAGTCGCGCTGCACGGCCTCGGGCTGCTGGCGGCGGAAGTGCAACAGCCCGTTGGGCACGGCGACGCACACCTGCAGCCAGGCCGAGCCGTCGGAGCGCGCGATGTGCTGCGCCTGCGCCATCAGCCGGTTGGCGGTGAGCGGATCGGCGTTGGCCTCGGACTGCAGGCCGCTGATGCCCAGCGAGATGGCCTCGCGCGGCCGATCGCCGCCATTGCGCGCCACCTCGACCATGGCCTGCGCATAGGCGCCGGCGATGACGGTGTTGCCCTGGTCGGCCGCGCCGCGCTGGGCCATGTCGAGCGCGCGCCACCATTCGCGGTAGTCGCAGTCGGCGCGGCGCCGGGGACCGGGCGCGCACAGCGGGCCCAGGATGGCCAGTGCGGCACGTGCCTGCTGGTAGGAGGCCTCGCCGTGGCCGCCATTGATCTCGATCTCGGCGCGCACCAGGTGCGCGTCGGCCTCGGCCAGCGGATCCACCGGCGTGCCGATGGCCATCAGCTTGTCCACCTGCGCCAGCGCCTCGGCGTTCTGGCCGTTGCGGGCCTCGATGATGCCGATGCTGGCGATGGCCGTGCGGCGCAGCTGCGGCGCGGACGCGAAGTCCTTGCTGGCGAGCTCGTAGAGGGAGTCGATGGCGTCCAGCGGCGATTCGTCGCCCTGGCGCACCAAATGGTCCATCAGCTCGACGAGGTCGCCCGTGCCCGCTCGCGCGCTCGCGAAGGCGAAGCCCGCGGCCAGGACCAGCGCCAGTCGGACGGAATGGCGAAGAAGACGCATCACGCGACCTCCGCGCCCCGCGCCGCCGCGCGCAGGCCGTCGAGCGGACGCGGCGCCGGCGTGACGACCGCGTGCGCGGCGGGGCCTTGCTGGAACCGCAGCTCCACCAGGCCGTCGCGCTGCGACTGCTCGATGTGTTCGACGATGCGCTCCAGCCCGGCGTCGTCGGTGGCGTCGACGCCCACGACGCTGCACGCGCCGTTGCGGCCATGCGCCTTGACCATGTACATGGCGGCGTCCACCAGCGAGATGGCGCGTTCCCAGTTGATGCGCAGGTCGGCCTGCGGCGTGGACGTGCGCATCGGGAACAGGCCGAAGCCGATCGACGCGGACACCGCCACCGGCTGGCCGTCGTGCATGACCGGCGTGTCGGCCAGCGCGCACAGCAGGCGATGCGCGAGCGCCCCGGCCCCGCCCTGCGGCATGGGGGGCGCCAGGATCAGGAACTCCTCGCCGCCCCAACGCACGATCAGGTCGGCGTCGCGCAGGGTGTGGCGCAGGCGGCGCGCGATCTCCACCAGCACGGTGTCGCCGCCGGCGTGGCCGCATTGGTCGTTGATGTGCTTGAAGTGGTCGACGTCGAGCAGGAAGAGCGTGCCGTCCAGCGATCGGCCGGGGCGCTCGGCCATGACGGCCTGCAGGTGGTGGCGGTTGGACAGCCCGGTGAGCGGATCGATCTCGGCCTGGGTGCGCAGCTGCTCGTTGCTCACCGACAGAAGCTGGTTGCGCACGCGCAGGCGGCGGGCCAGCACCACCAGCAGCGCCAGCAGCAGCAGGCTGGCGACGCCGGCGGGCGTCCACTGCTTGATCTGCAGGTCGTGGTGGGCGATCTCTTCGTCCTTGAGCCGGCCCTCGCGCGGCAGCATGGCGAGCTCGTGCTGGGGGGTTTCTGTGGGGAAGGCGTCCTGCGGCTCCGTGG
>JACMOG010000712.1 GCA_014378125.1 Vitreoscilla sp.
CAAGAACCCGCCCATCTCGCGGCATCGCGACCTGTAGGGCCCCGCGCTTGCCGGGCCCGGCGCATCCCCTTCTCCTGCCAAAGGCAGCCCGTGCGACTCAAGGCCATGTGCGACATCGAGGTGTCGGCGCCCAGCGACTGCCCCACCGTGGCGATGCTGCGCCCCAGCAGCGGCATGGCGCAGTGGCTCGCCAGCGAGGCCTACTTCTTCGAGCCGCACGTGCCGTCGACCGAATACGTCGATTCGTTCGGCAACCTGTGCCAGCGCTTCGTCGTCCCGCAGGGGCGCATGCGCATCCGCGTGGACGTGGTGGTGGACACCGAGGAGGCGATCGCCGTGGAGCCGAACGCCCCGTGCACGCCCATCGAGCAGGTGCCCGACGCCGCGCTGCAGTTCCTGCTCCAGAGCCGCTACTGCCCCAGTGACACGATGGAGCGGCAGGCGCGCCAGATGGTGGCGGGCGTGGCGCCCGGCTACGCCCAGGTGGAGACGATCCGCGCGTGGATCCACCACAACCTCGAATACCGCTACGGCGTGAGCGACGCCGCCACCGACGCCCTCGACACGCTGGCCCGCGGCGCCGGCGTGTGCCGCGACTTCGCCCACGTGGGCATCGCCCTGTGCCGCGCCCTGCAGATCCCGGCGCGCATGGTGGTGGGCTACCTGTACCAGCTCGATCCGATGGACATGCATGCCTGGTTCGAGGCCTACGTCGGCGGACGCTGGTTCACCTTCGACGCCACGCAGGACGCGGCTCGCGGCGGCCGCATCGTGGTGGCCTACGGCCGCGACGCCGCCGACGTGGCGTTCCTGTCCAACTACGGCACGCTGAACACCGAGCGGCTGACCGTGCAGGTCGAATTGCACCAGGCCCCCGCGCCGCTGCCGCTGGCCGCGGGGTCTGGCATCTCCTGCGTACCCGCAGGCGATGCCTGACCCTCAGGCCGGCCGCTTCTTCTGGCGCAGCACGCCCACCAGCGCCGCCACGGCCGGAATGATGATCATCGCCAGGAAGATCCACGGCAGGTGGCCCTTGACCCACGGCAGGTTGCCGATGGCGTAGCCCAGCAGCGTGACGCTGCCGATCCACAGCGCGGCGCCGGAGACGTCGAACAACGTGAAGCGGCGCCGCGTCATCAGCGTGACGCCGGCCACGAACGGCGCGAAGGTGCGCACGAAGGGCATGAAGCGCCCCGCGATCAGCGCCACGCCGCCGTACTTCTCGAAGAAGGCGTGCGACTTGTCGAAGCCCTGCTTGTTGAACCAGCGCGAGTTCTCCCAATGGAACACGCGCGGGCCGATCCAGCGGCCGATGGTGTAGTTGGTCTGGTTGCCCAGCACCGCCGCGGCGAACATCACGCCCAGCGCCATCGAGATGTCGAGCAGCCCGGTGGCGGCCGTCGCGCCCACGATGAACAGCAGCGAGTCGCCGGGCAGGAACGGCATCACCACGACCCCGGTCTCGATGAAGATGACGGCGAACAGCACCGCGTAGACCCAGACGCCGTTTCCGGCCACGAAAGCCGCCAGGTACTGGTCGGCGTGAAGAAGATGCTGAAACAAGGCGATCAAGGAGTCCATGGGCGGCGATTATCGGTGGGGCTTCTTACAATACGGGAATGAGTCTCCAGAATGGGCCGACCGAGCGCCGCGCGATCCGCGAACTACCCGACGAACTGGTGAGCCAGATCGCCGCGGGCGAGGTCGTCGAACGGCCGGCATCCGTGGTGCGCGAGCTGGTGGACAACGCGCTCGACGCCGGCTCCACGCAGATCGGCGTCCGTCTGGTGGCAGGCGGCGTGCGCGCCATCCTCATCGAGGACGACGGCGGCGGCATCGAGGCCGCCGAACTGCCGCTGGCCCTCAAGCGCCACGCCACCAGCAAGATCCGCTCGCTCGACGATCTCGAGCAGGTGTCCACCATGGGCTTCCGCGGCGAGGCGCTGGCCGCCATCGCCTCGGTGTCCGAGCTGGCGCTGGTCAGCCGCACGCCGTGGGCCGGCCACGCGCAACGCCTGGACGCGCGCTCGGGCGAGCTCTCGCCCGCCGCTCGCGCGCAAGGCACCACCGTCGAAGTACGCGAGCTGTTCTTCAGCACGCCGGCGCGGCGCAAGTTCCTGAAATCCGACTCCACCGAGCTCGCCCATTGCATCGAGGCCGTGCGCCGCCACGCGCTGGTGCGTCCCGGCGTCGGCTTCGCCGTCTGGCACGAGGGGCGGCTGGTGGAACAGTGGCGCGCCAGCGAGGAGGCGCAACGCATCCGCGACGTGCTGGGCGACGACTTCGTCGACAACAGCCGGCCGCTGCAGGCCGAGATCGGCCCCATCGCCATCCACGGCCGCGTGGGACTGCCCGCGGCGGCGCGCACGCGCAGCGATCACCAGTACGTCTACGTCAGCGGCCGCTACGTGCGCGACCGCCTCATCGGCCACGCGCTGCGCGCGGCCTACGAGGACGTGCTGCACGGCCAGAAGCAGCCGGCCTACGTGCTGTTCATCGACATCGATCCGGCGCGCGTCGACGTCAACGTGCATCCCACCAAGATCGAAGTTCGCTTCCGCGACTCGGGCGCCATCCACCAGGCCGTCAAGCGCGCCGTCGAGGACGTGCTCGCGCCGTCGGGCCCCAGGGCCCCGGGCGCGGCCGCAGGCATGGGCGCGCCGGGAGCGTCCTTCGGCACGCCGGGCGGGTTCGCCAACGCCGCCGCGGGCGCCGTCGGGCGCCTGAAC
>JACMOG010000713.1 GCA_014378125.1 Vitreoscilla sp.
CGGCTCGCCCTGGCCCTGCACTAGGGCGCGGCCGGCCCCCCCGAGCCCGCCGTCGTCATTCCCGCGCCATCGGTGGACGAATCCGCCGCCGGCCGCCACACCGAGACCGCCGTGTTCGCCGGCGGCTGCTTCTGGGGCGTGCAGGGCGTGTTCCAGCACGTGAAGGGCGTCACCAACGCCGTGTCGGGCTACACGGGCGGCGAGGCGCGCACCGCGCACTACGAGCGGGTCAGCGACGGGGACACGGGCCACGCCGAATCGGTGCAGGTCACCTTCGACCCGACGCAGGTGAGCTACGGCAAGCTGCTGCAGGTGTTCTTCTCGGTGGCCCACAACCCCACCGAGCTGAACTACCAGGGCCCCGACCACGGCACGCAGTACCGCTCGGCGCTGTTCCCGCTGGACGACCAGCAGCGCAAGGTGGCCGCCGCCTACGTGGCGCAGCTGCAGGCCGCCAAGGCGTACCCGGCGCCCGTCGTCACGAAGATCGAGCCGTACAAGGGGTTCTACGCGGCCGAAGGCCACCACCAGAACTTCCTGACCTTGAATCCGGACTACGGCTACATCGTCTACAACGACCTGCCCAAGGTCGCCGACCTGAAGAAGGTGTTCCCGGGCATGTATGCCGACAAGCCGGTGCTCGTGCCCAACGTCGTCGCAACGAACTAGGGGGCGCCGGAGCGCGACAATCGTCGGATGCGATCGACCTCCGATTTCCGCCCGCGCGTGCTGCGCAACCTCGATCCCGCGAGCGAGGCCGACCTGGAATGGGTGGCGCGCGGCATGCACCTCACGCTCATCGAGGTGGAGGGCGACAAGGGGCGCGACACGTACCCGCTGGCATGGACACGCGCGCGGCTGCAGGAACTTCTCGATCCGGCGCGCCACGTGGCGCAGGTGTTCCTGGCCGTCGCGCCGGACGCGCCGACGGACATCGTCGGCCCCACGACCGTGCGAGGGGCCGCGATGCCCGATGGCCGCCGCTACGGCCTGGTGTCGACGACGTATGTCGACCCGGCCCAGCGCCGTTCGGGCATCGCCGACGCGCTGCTCGAACGCGGCGAGGCCTGGGTCCGCGACGTCACTTCGTGAGGAAGCCCAGCATCGTCGTGGCGAACTTGCCGTAGGGCGGGCCCATGAACTTGAGGGCCGAGAAGCGCGCCTGGTAGAACACGGGGCGCAGCTTGGAGAAGGTATCGAATCCTTCGCGGCCGTGGTAGTGACCCATGCCCGATTCGCCCACGCCGCCGAAGGGCAGGTCGTGCTGGGCGACGTGGAACAACGCCTCGTTGACGGACACGCCGCCCGACATCACGCGGTCGAGCAGCATCTGCACCTGGCGCCCGTCGTAGCTGAACGGGTAGATGGCCAGCGGACGCGGGCCGGCGTTGATGGACTCGATGACGGTCTCGAGCGAGTCGTAGGCGCGGATCGGCAGGATGGGCCCGAAGATCTCGCGCTGCAGCAGCACGCAGTCGGACGGCGCGTTGAGCACGATGTGCGGCGCCATCTTGCGCGTGGCGCGATCCCACGGCTCGCCCGGGATTACCTGGATCAGCGTGGCGCCGCGCGCCTTCGCGTCCTCCAGCGCGCCCACGAGGCGGTCGAACGCGCGCTCGTCGATGATCGAGGTGTAGTCGGTGGACGTGATGGACGGGTAGCGCGCGTTGACGATCTCGCGCGCGGCGGCCACGAACGCGTCGACCTTGGCGCGCGGGATCCACGCGTGGTCGACCGTGGTGCAGATCTGGCCGGCGTTCATCAGCTTGGCGAACAGGATGCGCTCGGCGGCCAGGTGCAGCGGGAAGTCGTCGCACAGGATGGCCGGCGCCTTGCCGCCCAGCTCCAGCGTGACGGGCACCAGGTTGGCGGCCGCGGCGGCCATCACCGAGCGGCCGGTCTGGCCCGAGCCCGTGAACAGCAGGTGGTCGAACGGCAGCTTGGAGAACTCGATGCCCACGCCGCCGGTCTCGTCGAAGAAGCGCAGCTTCTCGGGCGGGAAGTACGCCGGCATCTTCTCGATGAGGACCGCGGCCAGGTGGCGCGAGTTCTCGCTCATCTTGGCCATGGCGCGGTTGCCCGCGGCGAACACGTAGGTGAGCGGGATCAGGCTGAGGTGCAGCGGGAAGTTCCACGGCACGATGATGCCCACCACGCCCAGCGGCTGCGGGACCACGCGGTTGCTGGCGCCGAGGAAGTTGCGCAGGTCGACCGAGCGGCGCTGCGGGCGCATCCATTTGCGCAGCGAGCCGATGACGTGCGAGACGCCGTCCATGGCGGGAAACACCTCGGCCAGCAGCGTCTCGTGCTGCGAGCGGTGGCCGTAGTCGGCGCTGATGGCGTCGCACAGCGCCTGCTTGTTGTCGCGGATGAAGCGCTGCAGCGTGCGCAGGTCGGCCTTGCGCTCGGCCAGCGTGGGCACCGGGTGCGCGAAGTACGCGGCGCGCTGCTGGGCGAGGGCGTCTTCCAGCGTGCGGGCGATCTCCGCGGGAGTCGGGGCGATGTTGGGCAGGTCGTTCTTCATGGCGGGCTCCTCGGACGACGCGGACAACGCGTCTCGAGCGCGATTGTCCGCCCTGGTGCCTGCCGCCGGCCTCAGGGACGACCCCTGTCCCGCGTGCGACATGTCGCGGCAGACATGGGACCGTCTCCTCAAACCTCGTGCACGAGTTCGGGTTCGGGCTCGTCCTCGCCGGGCTTGCGCGGCACCGGCACCGGCTTCGGCTTGCGGATCAGCAGCAACAGCGGCAGCGAGACCACGGTCAGCGCCAGCATGAAGCGGAAGTCGTCGAGGTACGCCATCATCGCGGACTGCCGGTCGACCAGGCCGTCGAGGATGGCCAGCCCCGTCGGGGTGGCCGGGTTCACGGCGCCCGGCAGCGACTGGAACGCGAGGTTGCCGGCCGAGATGTCGCTGGCCAACTCGGCATGCGCGCGTGCCGTGCCCGACGTCAACATGGCCTGCACCATGGAGATGCCCACGCTCGAGCCGATGTTGCGCAGCAGGCTGAAGATGGGCGTGCCGTCGTTGCGCAGCTCGGGCGCGAGCGTGGCGAAGGTCACCGCGCTGAGCTGCACGAAGGTGAAGCCGATGCCCAGGCCCTGGATCATCCCCGAGGTGATGATGATGTGGCTGTTCATGTCCAGCGTCATGCCGGTCATCATGTACAGCGCGATGGCCGTCAGCGCGAAACCCAGCGCCATGACTGTGCGCCACGAAGAACGCGAACGCGATCAGGCAGCCGATGGCCTCCGTGCGGATCTCGAGGGAGTCGTACCAGTCGAGCTGCTCGGCGCGGTCGAGGAACATCTGCAGCAGGCCGATGGTCAGGCTCAGCGTGGCGAAGCCGAACAGATCCAGCTTGATGCCCGCCGGACGGCTCTCCGGCAGGTAGCGCGCGATGCCGTAGAAGGCGAGCACGCCCACCGGCAGGTTGATGTAGAAGACCCAGCGCCAGCTCGCGTTTTCGGTCAGCCAGCCGCCCAGTACGGGCCCCAGGATCGGGCCGATCATCATGCCGGCGCCCCAGATCGCCATCGCCTGGCCGATCTTCTACTTCGGGTTGATGTCCAGCAGCACCGCCTGCTACAGCGGCACCAGGGCCGCGCCGAACACGCCCTGGAGCAGGCGCGCGGCGACGATCTCGAGGATGTTGTCGGCCATGCCGCACAGCGCCGAGGCCACCGTGAAGCCGGCGACGCAGATGAGGAACACGCGGCGGCGGCCCAACGCCGAGCAGAGCCAGCCGGTCAGCGGCGTGGCGATGGCCGCGGCCACGATGTACGAGGTCAGCACACAGGAGATCTGTTCCTGCGAGCTCTGCAGCGCGCCCTGCATGTGCGGCAGCGCCACGTTGGCGATCGTCGTGTCGAGCGCCTGCATGATCGTGGCCAGCATGATCGAGACGGTGATCATCCCGCGGTGCGGGATCAACCGATGATCGCCCAGGCTCACGACGCGGCTCCGCTCGCTCCGGTGGTGTCGGCCTGCAGGTTGGCGCGCACGCGCTGCAGCATCGCCACCAGCTGCTCCCGCTCGGCGGCGCTGAAGCCGGCGAGGGCGGATTCCTGCACGCGGTCGCCCACCTCGATGGCCTTGAGCAGGGCCTCCTCGGCGCGCGGCTGCAGCTCGATCGCGTTGGCGCGGCGGTCGGTGGCGCTCGGCCGGCGCGTGATCCAGCCGGCGGCCTCCATGCGGTCCACCAGCGTGGCCACGGCCATCGGCGTGAGGTCGAGGTGCTGCGCCAGTTCGGCCTGCGTCGGCGCGTGGCCGGTCTCGCTGAAGGCCACCTGGCCGATGAGGCGGCACTGGGCGCGCGACAGGCCCAGCTCTTCGCGCGACAATTGGTCGAACTGGCGGCCGTACAGGCGGCCGACTTCGTTGACGACGAAGCCGAAGCGCTGCGACAAGTCTGGCTTTTTCATATAGGGATATATTATAAACCAGTTTATCAACGGACGCCTGGTGGCGCGGCGTTTCCTGCGCCATCCGTCACGTCGCGGCGGCCCGCTGGTGCGCGGGGCCCGCGGACGCCGACTCGCCGCTAACATGGGGGTCCCATCGCCCGCAATGGCCCCATGCCACCGTCGAGCCCGTCCGATCTCTCCGCTACACGCCCGCAGGCGCCGCGCCGCTGGATCCTGACGCTGTTGACCGCCGTCGTGGCGATCGCGCTGCGCGCCGCGCTGCAGCCGATGCTGGGCGATTCGATGCCTTTCCTCGTCGCCTACCCTGCCGTGGCCTTCGCGGCGTCGCTGTGGGGCATCGGCCCCGGTTTCAGCGTCGCCCTGGCATGTGCGCTGGTGGTCTGCGCGCCGTGGGTGGCCCCCAGCATTCCGCCGGCCGACCAGCCGGTGCACATCGGCGCCTTCCTGCTGGCGGCCATCTTCATCGCCCTGGTGACGAACCTGCGGGTGCTGCGCACCGCCCGCGCCGCGACGCCGGACGACGCCACGGCCTTCGACTCGCCGCTCGCCACCTGGCTGCGCGCGGTGTTGTGGGGCTCGATGCTGGTGCCCCTCACCGCCTTCGTGGCCGCGTCGTGGTGGGGCTACGAACGCGCGGTGGCGGAGGCCGAGGCGGCCGCCGAGCGCACCGCCGTGCTGGTGCGCGGCCAGGCCCA
>JACMOG010000714.1 GCA_014378125.1 Vitreoscilla sp.
CGGCCCGCGTGGAAGGCGCGAGTGCGTACGTGTCGGTGATGGAAGGCTGCTCCAAGTACTGCACCTACTGCGTGGTGCCCTACACCCGCGGCGAGGAGGTGTCGCGCCCGTTCGACGACGTGCTCACCGAGGTGGCCGGCCTCGCCGACCAGGGTCTCAAGGAGATCACGCTGCTGGGCCAGAACGTGAACGCCTACCGGGGCGCCATGGGCGAAACCAGCGAGATCGCCGACTTCGCGCTGCTGCTCGAGACCATCGCCGAGTTCCCCAGCATCGAGCGCATCCGCTTCACCACCAGCCACCCGAAGGAATTCGGCCAGCGGCTGATCGACGCCTACGGTCGCGTGCCCAAGCTGGTGAACCACCTGCACCTGCCCGTGCAGCACGGCTCCGACCGCATCCTGTCGGCCATGAAGCGCGGCTACACGACGCTCGAGTACAAGAGCACCATCCGCAAGCTGCGCGCGGTGCGTCCCGACATCCGCCTGTCCACCGACTTCATCGTCGGCTTCCCGGGCGAGGAGGACGAGGACTTCGACAAGCTCATGAAGCTGGTGGACGACGTCGGCTTCGACGCCTCGTTCTCGTTCATCTACAGCCCGCGGCCCGGCACGCCGGCCGCCAACCTGCTCGACCCGACCGCCTCCAGCGTGAAGCTGAAGCGTCTGCAGCACCTGCAGGCGGTGCTCGAGGCCAACGTGCTGCGTTTTTCCGAGGCCATGGTGGGCCAGACGCACCGGATCCTGGTGGAAGGCCGCAGCCGCAAGAGCGCCGACGACCTGATGGGCCGCACGGAGTGCAACCGCATCGTCAACTTCCCGGCCGGCCCGAATGGCGCCCGCCTGGTGGGCCAGCTGATCGACGTCAACGTCACCGTCGCGTACCCGCACTCGCTGCGCGCCGAGGTGGTGACCACGGACTCGCTGGCCACGGCCTGATCGCCTGCCCGTCATCCTGCGCGAAGTCGCAGGATGACAAGAAGTAGGTAGTTGCCCCAGGGTCGCGTGCGAAATCTCGCGAACGCGGCCCTGTCGAGCTGCATTTCGACGCCGATGACAGGCTGGATTCAAGCACCTCGCCCCCGATCCGATTTATCCTGTGCTGCTCGATTCGAAAGGAGCACGCAGGCATGAATTCCATCGTCCGGATGCTCGCTGTCTATGCAGGCCTCTCCCTGCTCCTTTGCGGATTCACCCACCTCGAGTGGTCACCACTGCAGCCCAACGGCTTCGGCCAGTGGTTTGCCCTGTTCCTGTTGATATTCCCCGCCGCGGCCGCCGCCGAGTTCCTGGGCGAGCGCCTGTTGGGAAAGCGTGGCACGCTCGACTTCCAGGAAACCCGCAGCCACACCGACTGCCCCTGGAGCCGCGTCGCGATGAGCGTGCTGATGGTCGTGGTCACCATTGGCGTGGTGATGGGCGCGGCGTGGTGGCTGTCGCATCCCGCCGCCGCCGTCTACTGATCGCGGAAGCTTTCCTTCAGCAACGGATAGAGCTTGCGGAAGCGCGCGTAGCGCGCCATCAGTGCCGCCCGGCGCGCCGGCTGCGGCTGGAACGACTCCACCACCGGCTGCTTGGCGCACACCGTCGCCAGGTCGCCGCCATCGGCCAGCCACGCGAGACGCGCCGCGCCCAGCGCGCCGCCGGCCTCGCCGCCGTCGCGCTTGGTGAGCGGCCGGTCGAGCAGCGTGGCCAGCAGCCGGGCCCAAGTGGCGCTGCGCGCGCCGCCGCCTACGATGTCGAGCGAATTGGCCAGCGCGCGGGTGGACTCGTCCAACGTGTGCCAGCCATCCAGCAGCCCGAACGCCACGCCCTCGATGACGGCGTAGCCCAGCGCCGCGGCGCCGTGCTCGTGCGTCAGCCCGAACAGCACGCCCTGCGCGTGCGCGTCGTTGTGCGGCGTGCGCTCGCCCGCCAGGTAAGGCAGGAACAACGGCGCCTGGTCGAGAGCGCGCTCGTCGAGCGCCTCCACCTCGGCCAGCAGCTCGGCCTCGTCGCGCCGGTCGGTGAGCTGCGTGACCCAGCGCAGCGCGCTCGCGGCCGACAGCATCACGCTCATCTGGTGCCAGGCGCCGGGCAGCGCGTGGCAGAACGCGTGCACCGCCGACTCGGGCGCGGGCAGGAAGCGGTCGCTGCACAGGAAAATGACGCCCGACGTGCCCAGCGACACGAACCCGTCGCCCGGCGCGGTGGCGCCCATGCCCACGGCGCTGGCGGCGTTGTCGCCACCCCCACCCGCGATGACGATGCCGACGGGAAGTCCGAAGCGTTCGGCGACGTCGGCCTTCAGGCGGCCGGCAGGCGCGCTGCCCTCCACCAGCGCGGGCATCTGCGCGCGCGTGAGATCGCAAGCCGCGAGCAGCTCGTCCGACCAGTCGCGCGCGCCCACGTCCAGCCACAGCGTGCCCGACGCGTCGGAGCAATCGGTGAAGAACTCGCCGCTCAGCTTCAGGCGCAGCCAGTCCTTGGGCAGCAGCACCTTCGCGATCCTGCCGAAGATCTGCGGCTGGTGATCCTTCACCCACAGCAGCTTGGGAGCGGTGAAGCCGGGCATCGCCAGGTTGCCGGCGATCTGGCCCAGGCGTGGCACGCGCGCGGCGAGCTCGGCGCACTGCGGCTCGCTGCGGCCGTCGTTCCACAGGATGGCGGGGCGCAGCACCTCGCCGGCCGCGTCGAGCAGCACCGCGCCGTGCATCTGTCCCGACAGGCCGATCGCGCGCACCGCGCGCATGGCGGCCGGGTGCGCACGCGCGAGCTCGCCCAGCGCGATGCCCAGCGCGCTCCACCAGTCGGCGGGCGACTGCTCGCTCCACTGCGGATGCGGGCGCGACACCTCGAGCGGCGCGCTCTGCTGCGCCACGATGTGGCCGTCGTCGGCCAGCAGCAGGGCCTTCAGCGCGGAGGTACCCAGGTCGATGCCGAGGTACATGTCAGTGCGTCCCCGTCTCGGCCAAGCCGAAGCGCGAGGCCGACTGGCGCCGGAAATCGGTGGGCGTCATGCCCTTGATCTCGAGGAAGCGACGGTTGAAGTTGGCCACGTTGTTGAAGCCGACCTCGTAGCAGATGGTGGTGACGTAGCGGTCGGTCTCCATCAGCAGCTGGCAGGCCTTGCTGATGCGCATGCGGTTGACGAAGTCGGTGAACGTGTTGCCGGTGGCGCGCCGGAAGAAACGCGAGAACCGGCTCTCGGGCATGCGGAAGCGCTCGCACACCTCGGCCATGGACAGCGGCTCGCCGCAGTGCTCGCTGATGTAGCTGACCACCGCGTTGACCTGCGCCATCGACTCGTCGTCCTCGGCGCACTGCAGTTGCACGCTGGAAAGCAGGCGGAAGTCCTTGCAGCGCGCCAGCATGCCCATGAACTCGCAGAAGCCGGCGATGCGCGCGAGGCCGCGGCTGGAGGCCACGCGCTCGAAGTGCGCCAGCGCCATCTCGGACACGCCGAAGAACTCGATGCCGTAGCGCGCCTGCTCCAGCAACGGAAGCATCTCCTTGAACTCGGGAAACAGCTCGCAGGCCTGCTCGATGGGCTCGTGCGCGAACTGGATCACGCGGTCGCGCAACGCCACGCCGCCCTCCGGCGCGTCGGTGGTGATCCAGTTGTGCGGCACACGCGGGCCGGTGAGCACCAGGTGGCCCGGCTGGAAGTGGCCGATGTAGTCGCCCACGAAGACCTTGCCCGAGGTCTCCATGATGAGGTGCAGCTCGTACTCGTCGTGGTGGTGCCAGCGGATCAGCGGCGACGGGATGCCGTGCGCCAGGCAGCGCAGGAATCCGCCCGCCTCCGGCGGGTCGTAGCCGAGAACGGGATCGCGCAGGTGATCGTGTTCGATCTCGGGCGCGCGGACGCGGGGGGACGTGTGCATGGCGGCCTCGTTGTCTCGTCGGGCGTTTGCGTTCTTCGAAGCCAGATTAACTCATCGCGGCATCGCCGAGCAGCCCATGGAGATCCATGCGCGCCGCGGCGATCGCGTCCTTCAGCACCTCGCTGCCGGCAAGCTCGCCCCACAGCGACGCGTCGGCCACGAACTCGGCGAGCGGGTCGACGGCGTCGCAGATGGCATGGGCGCGCCCCGGCACCATCGCCTGGTCCTGGTACTTGAACGGCAGGCGCCCCTGGTGCCAGCGTTGCAGGAAGGTGAGGAACAGCGCCGGCAGGCGCGCCACCGAGGCGATGCTGCCGCCCTGCGCCAGGCGCTCACGGATGGTGGGCAGGATGAAGCCCGGGATCTTGGCGAAGCCATCGGCGGCCACGCGCTGGTTGGTGTCGGCGATCGCGTCGTTGGCGAAGCGGTCGAGCACCACGTCGCGGTAGGCCGGCAGGTCGACCGGACCCGGCGCGCCGGGAGGTGCGAGACACGGGATCACGTCGTTGGTGACGTAGTCGGCGGCGATGCCGCGGATGGTGGCGTCCTGCGTGCCCTCGTGGATGTAGGTCATGCCGCGCAGCGTGCCGGCCCACGCGATGGCGCTGTGCGTCGCGTTGAGGATGCGGATCTTGGCCTCCTCGTAGGGCTGCACGTCGCCGGTCATCTCCACGCCGACGCGTTCCCATTCGGGCCGGCCGTTGGCGAACCTGTCCTCGATCACCCACTGGATGAACGACTCGGCCATCAGCGGCGCCTGGTCGTCCCAGCCCGCCTGGGC
>JACMOG010000715.1 GCA_014378125.1 Vitreoscilla sp.
AAGGCGAAGTGGCCGACGTGCAGCTTGCGCTGGCGTGCGGCGCTGATCGGGATGGTGCTGCGCGTCGGCGTTCGGGTGGAGGTACTGAACAGCGGCGCTGGAACACCCAACCCCGCGCCCTGCCCTGCACGCGCGCCCTTCGTGCCCGCGCCGGCCAGTAGCTTGCCGTCGCGCGCGTTCATTGCGCGAGCCGTGACAGCGCGGCGGCGAGGTTAATCCGGGGCTGCCCTTCGAGCAAGGCCACGGCCGCCTCACCGTGGTAGAGCCGCGGCCGGTCGAGGAAGCCTTGCAGGACCTGCGCGCGCTGGTCCCGGTAGCGGAAGCCGGGCACCCACGCGTATTCCTTGCGCACGTCCTGGTCGTAGCGTTCGAAGCGCTCGGGCGGGCTTCCGAGGATGAACAGATCGATGTCCACGAGCAGCTGCGCATCCGCACCAGACGAAAGCGCGGCCGGCGCATCGTGCTGCGTGGCCATCACCAGGTCGTGGACGCGTTGCGCCACGTCGCTGGCCAGGCCAGCACGAATCAGCGAACGCCCCGCCCAGGCGGCGCTGTTCAGTTCGTTGCTTCCCGCCTGTTGGGCCTGCGGGTCATAGATGGCATCGTGGAACCACAGCGCGATGCCGACCTCGCCAGCACGAACACTGAGGCAGCGCCGGCGCGCCAGGAGCGCCAGGCATTCGCGCAGGTGACGTGGGTCGTGATAGTGGCGGTGCGGCTCGGCCCACGCATTCAGGAGCTCGACCTGCAGACCCGCAGGCGCCGGCCGACCCAGCGCCGACCAGGCCGCGTCCCAACTCGCCGCGAGCGCGGCGTCATCGAGCGGAGTAGGGTAGGTGTCGGTCATCGTGGATGCCCCCGGCATGGCAACGGCGCCGACGGGAACGCCATGCGTCAGGCATCCACGCCGTGAACCATCACAGCGATTCCGGCCACTTCAAGCCCCAGCGTTCGATCACGGCCTTGACCCGCTTGTCGCCATCAGGGACAAGGCTGTACAGATCGGCCCGGCCCCAGCGCAAGGCGTCGATGCACAAGAGCATGTCGTCGCTGATCTCGATGTCGAGCGCACGCAGCTCGAACAGGTCGAACGGGAACGCGTCGCCGTCGTAGGTCGACGCGATGAACTTCGCGATGCGCGGGATCTGGCCGGAGTTGTGCGTCTCGGCCAGGGTCAGCAGGCGGGGCGTAGGCCTCACCCCCTTTGGCGGTCGCCTCGCCGGAGCGCAGGCGCATCGATTCCATTTCGTCGGTCTGCTTGCCGGCAGCGTCCATCGGCAATTCTCGGTTCTCATTCAAGTCGGAATGCCTCAGGTCGCGCCGTCAGCGCGCGAGGACGATGCCACGTCACTCAACAACGCTCAAATCTGTATCAAACGCGCCATTCGTCGCCGGGCATGATCCGCCGCATGAATTCGTCGAACAGCGGCACGGTAAACGCCGTGTCGCCATGGCTGGGGCTCCAAATCATCCCCTTGACGATCAGGGAGCTGCGCACGGGACCCAGCGAACTCACTTCGCGCTTCAAGCAGTCGGCAATCGCACCGGAACGATGCGGGCCCGGCCCCAGCTCGGCCATGGCACGCAGGTAGCGCTTTTCCTGGGGTGTCAGGCGATCAAACCGCACTCGAAAAAAGCTCTCGTCGAGCGCGGCCACCGCTGTGGTCGTGGCCCGTTCGACGTCGTCCGTTTCGATGGGCGAGGCGCCCGCGGCCTCCCAACTGCGCTGCCCCCATTCCTGCAGGAAATACGGATAGCAGCGCGTGTCCGCCAAGATCTTTTGCACGGCGCCGGCCGTGATTTTCGCGCCTTCGGCTTCAATCGGCTTGGTGATTGCCTTGGTCGCCGCCTCCGTGCTCAGCGGACCAATCTCGGGGAACTCGAACAGGCGCTCGGCGTAGGACTTCGCGTCCCCCATGCGGCCGCGCAACTGAGGCAGTCCGGCACCGACGAGGAGCACCGGAACCTGGCGCTGTGCGCACCGATGCATCGCGGTGATGAGGGCCGCGAGCTGTGCCTCGGGCACGTACTGCAGTTCGTCAATGAAAATCACCAACGCCGTCGAGGCGGCTTTGGCCGCGGCACCGGCACTCTCCAGCAACGCCTGCAGATCGTGTTCCAGGTCGCCGTTGTCTGCCAGACCGGCCTCGGCGTCATAGTCCAGCCCGACGTCGATGTCGCCATAGG
>JACMOG010000716.1 GCA_014378125.1 Vitreoscilla sp.
GGCCATCCGCTCTCCGGGCGGCGAGCAGGCCGTGCAGCTGAAGGTGGCCGAGCGCGCCGTCGATGCCTACCAGGCGCTGGCCAAGACCAACAACACGATGATCGTGCCGGGCAACATGAGCGAGGTGGCGTCGCTGATCGCCACCTCGATGGCGCTCATCAAGAGCGGGCAGGTGAAGCCGGGTTGAGGTGCTGCCGTCGAGCAGTCACACGATGAATCGATTGACAGCGGCGTGAGCGAATTTCACACTTCGCATGCCGTCCTGGCATCGAACCAGGCGCCGTGCGAAGCCTGACATCCTGGAGACAACAATGAGCTCTGCCATCGCAAGATATCTCGTCGCGGCGTTGCTGCTCTGCATGTCGGGGCTCGCCTCGGCCGCGAGCACGGCCATCGACCTGTTCGGCCCCAACGGTGTCGCAGGCACGGGCGGCTACACGACCCTGCAAGGCCCCTGCTATTGCGACCAGCCGGCCTTCTTCTCGCCGGTCTTCGTGCTCGCGCCCGGCACCTATGACTTCGGCGAAGTCAGGGTCTGGTGGGTCCAGTCCGGCTACACGCCGGACGGCGGCGACAACCAGCCGAACTACTACCTGCGCTTCGATCCCGTCGAGGCCGTCGGCTCGTGGCCCGACGCCTTTTCTGGACTCCTCGACTACGCCTGGCCGTCGGCCGACGGCTTCTGGGATCCGAATGGCGCCACGCGCCACGCCCCCCATGCCCGCGCGTACGTCGATGTCGACCTGATCTATACGGTGCTGCCGGGCCAGAACGCCGTCCAGATCGGCCTCATCGGCAACTATCGGTACACCTCGCCGCTGCCCGAGCCGCTCGCGTGGGCCATGTCCGTCCTCGGCCTGATGGGCGTGGGCTTCATGCGGCGCCGCTCAGTTCGCTGACTTGAGCACGCCGCGCGCGTCGAACGAGAACCGCGGATACAGCCTGACGAGCGTCGTCCAGCCGCCGGCCTCGTTGTCCGTCTCGTAGACGTCGCCGATGACCTCGATCTGGCGCTGTCGGCAGTCGGGGATGTCGGGCACCGCGAACATCAACTGGCGCACGAACGCGAGTTCGGCCGCCTGCTCCAGCGGCGAGCCGAAGTCCGCCGACGCCATCTGCGGGCGCGAGACGTTGCCGCTGCCGTCGACCCAGAAGTGGATCTTCATGTGCGACAGGGCGGGCTGCGACACGTTGCTGGCGTCGACCTGCGGCACGGTGTCGGGACCGTTGGCCAAGTGGGGATGGCAGGCGGCCTGGGCCTGCTGGTCGCTCACGGGCGCGACACCGGTGTCCGCCGCCTGTTGCGGCGCCGGGGCGTCCACCCCGACCGCCGACGCGGTGGTGGCTGCCGCGCTTGCCGCCTGTTCGGCCGCAGGGTGCCGGTGGTGAACCGCCAGGAAGACGAGCGCGGCGAGCGTGGTGATGGACACGAGCACCAGCCGGGTCGGAATCGTCATCGAGGAAGTCCCCTGGGAAACGTCGCCGGATGATAGCGGCGGCGCCCGGCGACAATCGGGGCATGACCGATCCCGTCTCGCCCTCGCCGCCACCGCCGGCGCAGCAGCCCCGCAACCCGCTGCACGGCCTCACGCTGGAAGCCATCGTCACGGCGCTGATGGAGGCCTACGGCTGGCAGGGCCTGGACGAGCGCATCCCGCTGCGCTGCTTCGCCTTCGAGCCCAGCATCAAGTCGAGCCTGAAGCTGCTGCGCAAGACGCCGTGGGCGCGCGAGAAGGTGGAGGGGCTCTACCTGTACCTGCTGCGCGAGCAGAAGCGCGAGGAGCAGGGGCGCGGGCGCTGGTGAACGTGGGCGTGGGCGGGGGCGTGGGCGTGGGCGTGGGCGTGGGCGCGTGACGCCGTCGCGCGCGCCCGCGGATGTCAGCGCGCCTGCGCCACGCGCCCGAACTCGCCGGCGTGCGGCGACGGCGCCACGGCACGCTTGAACACCGCGGTCGACTCGTCGCGCTCGGACGGCCGGTGCAGGTGCGCCACCAGCGTCCATCCCGGCGGGGCCGGGACGGGGCTGCGGGGGTTTTCGTCCACCAGCAGGTACGGGCACTCGCTGGTACGCGCCACGTCGCCTTGCGCGTCGATGCGCCAGTTCGTGTAGTTCTCCAGCGCGGCCAGCGCCGAGCGCGGCAGCTGCGCGGCCACGCACGTGCCGTTGGGCACGTGCTGCGCGATCATGTAGACCCAGGGCCGATAGCTGCGCGCGTAGTCGATCACCGGCAGGCCCAACGTGAGCAGCAGCAGCCAGCTCAGCGCCACGCCCGAGGCCGGCAGCACCAGCGACTTCCACAACGCGTGCTGCACGCGTGCCGTGCGCCAGCGCACCAGCGCCAGCCAGGCGGCCATGCCGGCGATGGCCAGGGCCAGCAGCGGCGCCGAGAAGCGCGCCCCGAAGCCCGGCAGCAGGTGGGCGATGCGCAGCGCGGCCTTGGCCGGCGTGCCGGTCATCATGCCGAGATAGAACACCCAGATGGCGATCGCCAGGGCGGTGAAGAAGAACACCGAGAACCAGTCGATGGCCGAGCCCGCCGAGCGCTTGAGCGTGGGCAGCGCGAACGCGGCCAGCACCGCGATGCCCGGCACCGCGAGCAGCAGCGCGCGGTCCGAGGCGTCCATGCTGAGCGAGGCCACCAGCGCCACCGCCACGCCCACGCTGGGCACGGCGATATGCCGATAGGTGAGATGCTGGCGCCAACGCCACAGCGTCCACAGCGCCAGCAGCCACCCCGGCCAGAGGAACCAGGCGCCCAGGCGCACCAGCGCCCACGCCGAGGTCCAGTGGATGCCCGCGCGCCAGGCCCAGGCGTGGCCCGCGGCCGCCACCAGCGCGCCGGCCAGCATGCCCAGCACCAGCCAGGGACGCAGCCCCAGCGCGCCGGGATAGCGCGACCACTGGCAGATGGCGAAGCCACTCGCGCCGAGCGCCAGCGCGATGGTGGGCGCGCCGCTGGCGGCGATCACCGTCAGCGCCACGACGGCCGACACGGCGGCCAGGCGCGGGCGCGTGGGAGCCGCGGCGAGCGTCCACATGAACAGCGCCACGCCGGTGAGCTGCACCAGCTCCGGCGTGGTCTCGTGCCCCAGCTGCAGCAGCCCGAGGCTGGCGATGGTGGCCAGCACGGCGCCGTCGGCCA
>JACMOG010000717.1 GCA_014378125.1 Vitreoscilla sp.
TCGACGCCCGTGCCACCGCCCTCGAAAAGCTCCGCCGACGAGATGCGCACCGCCAGCGCGGTGTGCGAGAAGGGCAAGGCTCAGGTCAAGAAGATGTTCAACGAGGCCCGCCTGGGTCGGGCCATCGACGCCGAGTCGTTCATGCCGCTGGTGCAGGAGATCTCCGACTCCGTCATCCGCAACCCAGGCGCCATGGTCAGCCTCGCGCGCCTGAAGACGCAGGACGACTACTCGTACATGCACTCGGTGGCCGTGTGCGCGCTGATGGTGGCCCTCGGCCGCGAACTGGGCTTCGACGAGCAGCAATGCCGCAGCGCCGGCACCGCGGGCCTGCTGCACGACGTGGGCAAGGCGCTGATGCCGCTGGACATCCTCAACAAGCCCGGCAAGCTCACCGACCAGGAATTCGACGTGATGCGCAGCCACCCGGCGCGCGGCTACGAGCTGCTGCAGGAGGCGCGCGGCGTCGATCCCGCGGCGATGGACGTCTGCCTGCACCACCACGAGCGCTTCGACGGCGGCGGCTACCCGCACAAGCTGCCCCACGACCAGCTCAACCAGCTGGTGCGCATGGGCTCCATCTGCGACGTCTATGACGCGATCACGTCCGACCGCCCGTACAAGATGGGCTGGGATCCGGCGGAATCCATCGGCCAGATGGCCAGCTGGAAGGGCCAGTTCGACCCGGTGATCTTCGCCACCTTCGTCAAGAGCGTCGGCATCTACCCGACGGGCTCGCTGGTGCGGCTGCGGTCCGACCGCCTGGCCGTGGTCATCGAGCAGAACCCGCAGTCGCTCACGGCGCCGGTGGTCCGCGTGTTCTATTCGCTGAAATCGGCGATGCCCGTGGCGCTGCAGCGGCTCGACCTGTCGGCCGGCACCAGCGATCGCATCACGGGACGCGAGCAGCCGGAGAAGTGGAACTTCACGTTCCTGGACGAGCTTTGGGCGGGGGACGCGGCGCCCAAGCGCGGCTGACCGTACGGACGGAATAGGGCTCTTCGGCGTTGTGCGGGGAGCGGGCGTTTGGCGTGGCGGATGGCGAGTCGCCGGGTTTCGGGTTTCGGGCGACGACCGCGCTTGCGAGCGGCGGCTTGGCGTGCTGGCAACAACATTCGTTGGGGAAGTTCGTGACCTCATTTTGACGGTGTAGGCATCGGCGGGCCATCGAGGCCGCACCAATGCCCGCGGCCATCACCCATGCCGGCCGGCGAGCTTGACGCGAACATCGAATCGCGATGCCGGCGCTCCTTGCCGTGATCGACGACGGGAAGCCGCCACCCTTCATCCGTCATGACGTGAACTGACTCGCGACAGTTGTTCGAGCGTAGCGCCGCAGGCGCGCAGCGAGTTCTGGCGCGCGCCCCCGACCCGAGGAGCACAGCGAAGTCGAGCCGCAGGCGAGACCGCCCCGAAGCCAGCCCCGGCGGGACGCAGCCGCCGTTCGCCCGCGCGATCGTCGCCAGCTACGAATTCCTGGTTCGCCTTTCGAAAGACTCGCCGTTCGCCGCTTACCGCTCACCTCGCAAGCCGCTGCTCCCGCAGATCCGCGAAGAGCCAAAAAAAAGGACTGCCGAGGCAGTCCCTTCTTCGTTCCAGCGTCGGCGCGCTTAGTGCGCCGGCTTCGGCGTCATCTCGTCGTCGACCTTGCGCGACTCGTCGTCCAGCGCCTCGTCCTCGTCCACGGTCTTCGCGTGGTTCGAGCCGATCAGCACGTACATGGCGGGCACCACGAACAGCGTGAACAGCGTGCCGATGGACATGCCGGTGAAGATCACCAGGCCCATCGCGGAGCGGCCCGCGGCGCCGGCGCCCGACGCGATGACCAGCGGCAGCACGCCGAAGACCATGGCGGCGGTGGTCATCAGGATCGGCCGCAGGCGGATGCCGGTGGCCTCGATCACGGCCTCAAGCTTGCTCCGGCCCTTCTTCTGCTCGTTGTTGGCCACTTCCACGATCAGGATCCCGTGCTTGGACACGAGGCCCATCAGCGTGACCAGGCCCACCTGCGTGTAGATGTTGACCGACGCGAAGCCGAGGAAGATGAAGATCATCGCCCCGAACAAGGCCATCGGCACCGAGAACAGGATCACGATGGGATCGCGGAAGCTCTCGAACTGCGCGGCCAGGGCCAGGAACACGATGACGACGGCGAACATCAGCGTGATGACGAAGCCGCCCGACTCGTTGGCGAAGATGCGCGACTGGCCCGCGTAGTCGGAGTTGTAGCCGGCGGGTGCCACTTCCTTGACGGTGTCGGACAGCA
>JACMOG010000718.1 GCA_014378125.1 Vitreoscilla sp.
CCTGCCCGTGGAGACGGCTTCGAACGGCGTCGAGGCGGTGGACATGGCGCAGGCGCGGGCGTTCGACCTGATCCTGATGGACATGCAGATGCCGATCAAGGACGGCGTCGCCGCCGCACGCGAGATACGCGCCGTGTCCGCCGTCCCCATCATCGCCATGACGGCCGGCGCGTCGCTCGAGGATCGCCACGAGTGCCTGGCCGCCGGCATGAACGACCACGTCTCGAAGCCGGTGCATCCGGCGGAGCTTTACGCGATGCTGTTGCGGTGGTTGCCCGCGCCGGCGTGACCTTGGGCGGCCAGCGCCGGCTCAAGGCGTCCGTGGAGCGATCGGCGCGATGGCCCAGGCGGCGAGCTGCTCGGCTTCCAGCGGACGGCTGAAGAAGTAGCCCTGGCCCTTGCCGCAGCCCAGCTCGCAGATCAGCGCCGATTGCGAATCGGTCTCGATGCCCTCGGCGACCGTGCCCATGCCCAGGCTGGCGGCCACGCGCACCGTCGCCTCGATGAGGGCGCGATGGTGGGCGCTGGTCACGGCCTCGCTGACGAACGAGCGGTCGATCTTGACGGTGTCCACGGGCAGCAGGTGCAGGCTGGACAACGACGAGAAGCCGGTTCCGAAGTCGTCCAGCGCCAGTGTCAACCCGAGGGCCTTGAGCTCATGCAGCCGGGTCTGGACGGCCTCGTCCTGGGCCGCGAGGCTTTCCGTGATTTCCAGCTGCAGGTCGCGCGCGGCCATGCCGGTGCGCTGCAGCACCTCGGCGACGGAGGCCACGAATCCCGGCAGTTCGAGTTGTCCCCGCGACAGGTTCACCGCCAGCGTACGGGGCGCGTGTTCTCCGAGCGTGTCGCGCCAGGCGACGAACTGACGGCAAGCCTCGTCGAGCACGTACAGGCCCAGCGCGCCGATGAGGCCGCACTCTTCGGCGATGCCGATGAAGTCGAGCGGCGGCACGATGCCGCGTTGCGGGTGCCGCCAGCGCACCAGGGCCTCCACGCCGGCGGTGCGATCGATCGACCGGCAGGCCTGCGCGCCGCCCTGGAATCCGATCACGGGCTGGTAGACCACGAACAGCTGGCGCTGCGTGATCGCGTCGCGCAACTGTTCCTCCATGTCCTGGCGGCGGCTGGCGCGCTCGCGCATCTCCAGCCGAAAGACCGTCGACCGGGCGCCGCCCAGGCGCTTGGCGTCGGCCATCGCGATGCTGGCGTCGCGCAGGATGCCCTCGGCGTCCTCGGCGAACTGCGGTCGCATGACGACGCCTGCGCTCACCGTGCATTGAAGCTGGTGCGTTCCGACCGCGAAGGGCTGCTCGAGCACGTCCGTCAGGCGTTGCGCGACGACAAGCACATCGTCGAGTTGGTTCAGGTCGTCGAGCACGACGACGAATTCGTCGCCGCCGATGCGCGCGCACAGCGGCTCGCGCGAGTCCGCGCCGCGTGTTCGAACGCCGCGCCGCAGGGCCGAGCGGATCCGGTTGGCCAGCAGCGTCAACACCTCGTCGCCGGCGGCGTAGCCGAGGCTGTCGTTGATCTGGCGGAACCGGTCGATGTTGAGGAACAGCACCGCGCAGTGGCGCCCCGCCGCCTGCGGCCCGAGGGCGAGGCCGGCATCGATGAAGTTGATCACCGCGGCCCGGTTGGGCATCTCGGTGAGGGTGTCCAGGTGCGCGGCGGCCTTCAGCTGCCGGGCCTCGCGCGCCACTTCGTCGGTGGCGTCGCGCAGCATGGCCATCAGGCGCGATCCGTCGAGCTTGAACAGCGCCAGCGACATCGTGCGCACCGGCGACACCGCCCTGCCGGTCGACGTCGGTACGTCGATGCGCAGGGGCTCGCACACGCTGCCGGACACGCCCGCGAACGCCTCGACGTGGCCGCGCAACTGCGGGACGGCGGCGTCGAGCGTTTCGAAGAGGTTGTCCAGGTTGGAGTTCGGCGACAGCGCCATCAGCAGGTTGACGGCCATCGGATTCATCATCGCCACGGCGCCGTCGATGTCGATCTGCACCAGGCCCACCGGCGCCATGTACAGGAACTGCAGCAAGGCCTCGTGAGCGCCCGCGTCTTCCTCGGGGAGCGGCGCGTTCACGTCTGTTGCCGGCGCACGATGACGTATCGATGCCCCGGGCCGCTCGCGGCCAGCAGGCGCAACGCCACCTTGCTCGGGCGCATCCGCAACGTCAAGACATAGTCGATCGTGACGTCGAGCGCCTGATCCGTGGCGGCGGCATCCTGGAAGCGCTGGGCCACGAGGAAGTTGTTCATGCAAGGCGCCACCGCCGTGAACAGCCCAAGGCCGAGCACGCGTTCCGGCGACAGGCCGGCGAGGCGCGACTCGGTCGCGTTGTAGCGCGTGACCACCTCGCTGGCGTCGAAGCCGATCACGCCGAAATCCAGCGCGTCGAGTTCCGACGCCGTGAGGCTGTCGAGCAGGGGATGAAGCGCGGGGGCGTGGAAGGTCGTCGGGGTGGATTCAGGCATGTCGTATCCGTGTCTCGAGCCCTGTGACATGGGCACTCACGGTTTTCGGCAGCTCCCTGCGGCGCCACACCCTTGATCGATCGTACAGTCGGCCGCCCGTGAGAAAAAGTTCACGAACGGCGGGGCATCCCACCTCTTACCGGCGGCCCGGTCGCGACGGGGTGGGCGCCATCGCGTGGAACACGCCGTCGCGGCGCACCCATGCGTGGAACAGCGCGCCGGCCAGGTGCAGCAGGAACAGCGCGAAGAAGCAGAACGCCAGGGCCCGATGGGCATTCCACAGCACGCTGTGCAGCGCGGCGTCGGGCGGCGCGATGGGCGGCAGCTCGAACCCGCCCACCACCACCGGATAGCCCGCGGCCGACAGCATGGCCCAGCCGAGCAGCGGCATCGAGATCATCAGCACGTAGAACGCCACGTGCGACAACCGTGCCGCGAGCTTGATCGGCTCGGGCAGGTCGGCCGGCAACGCCGGCGCGCCATGGCGCAGGCGCACGGCCAGGCGCGCGAGGGCGAGCACGAGGATCGCCAGCCCGAGCGGCTTGTGGAAGTTGACGAGCGTGAGGTAGGCGGGTCCGATCGTGGACACCATGCCCACGCCCACGAACAGCATGGCCAGGATGCCCAGCGCCATCACCCAGTGGAGCACGCGCTGCAGCGGCGTGAATCGCGAGCGGTCGTCGTTCAAGGCTGGCCTCCGGCGCGGGTGTGCGGGTAGTCCTTCGTTTCGGCCGTGCGGCGGTCGTAGGACCCCGCATAGGCCGCCGACCTGGCCGCGGGGAACGGATCGTCCGAGGTGGCGATGCCGGAGGGCAGCACGGTGGGATCGA
>JACMOG010000719.1 GCA_014378125.1 Vitreoscilla sp.
GGTCAGTGCCTCGACCTGGTCGTGGGTGACGTAGATCAGCGTCAATTTCAGCTCGTGGTGGATTTGCTTCAGCTTGCGCCGCAGCTGCCATTTCAGGTGCGGGTCGAGCACCGTCAACGGCTCGTCGAACAGCACCGCGCTGACGTCCTCACGCACCAGGCCGCGGCCCAGCGAGATCTTCTGCTTGGCGTCGGCGGCCAGGCCGGCGGCGCGCGCGTCGAGCTGGTGGCTCATCTCCAGCATCTCGGCGATGCGGCCCACGCGCTCCTTGATGCGATCCGGCGCCACGCCGCGGTTGCGCAGCGGGAAGGCCAGGTTCTCGGCCACGGTCATCGTGTCGTAGATCACCGGAAACTGGAACACCTGGGCGATGTTGCGTTGCTGTGGCGTGCGCGCGGTCACGTCGACGCCGTCGTACCTGACGCTGCCCTGCGAGGGCTGGACGAGGCCCGACACGATGTTGAGCAGCGTGGTCTTGCCGCAGCCCGACGGGCCCAGCAACGCGTAGGCGCCGCCGTCCTCGAACGTCATCTTCAGCGGCAGCAGCGCGTAGTCGTCGTCCGTCTTCGGATCGGGCTTGTAGGCGTGCGCCAGGTCGAGGTCGATTCTTGACATGTCAGCGCTCCGCCCGGCCGCCCGAAGGAGTGAACGTAGTGAACGTGGGGGTCATTGGTTCGCTCCTGGCGCGAGAAGGAGGTTGCCGTCGGTGCCGAACACGTAGGCCTGGCGCGGGTTCAGGTAAAGCGTGATCGGCGAGCCGAGCGCGAACACGTGCACGCCGGTGAGCTGCGCCACCAGCTCGCCAATGGTCGTCTTCACGTGGACGAAGGTGTCGGAGCCGGAAATCTCGGCCAGCTCCACCGCGCCCGCCAGCGCGAGGTCGCCCGCGCGCTGGTGCACGCCCAGCGCGCCCGCGCGCACGCCCACCGTCAGCGCGCCCGAGGCGCCCGCCGGCAGCGCGCACGCGAGGATCGCGCCACCCGGCAGCGCGACGCCATTGGGGCCCGCGTCCCCCGCGATGAGATTCATCGGCGGGTCGCTGAACGCGCGCGCCACGCGGATCGACTTCGGCTTGTGGAACACCTCGGCCGTCGGGCCGTACTGCAGCAGTTCGCCCGCGTCCATCACCGCCGTGTAGCCACCCAGCAGCAGCGCCTCGGTGGGCTCGGTGGTGGCGTAGACCACCGTGGAGCGGCCAGCCGCGAACAGCGCCGACAACTCGTCGCGCAACTCCTCGCGCAGCTTGTAGTCGAGGTTGACCAGCGGCTCGTCGAACAGCATCAGCGGCGCGTCCTTGGCCAGCGCGCGTGCCAGCGCCACGCGTTGCTGCTGTCCGCCCGACAGCTCGCCGGGCATGCGCGAGAGGAAGGGCTCGATGTGCAGCTTGCGCGCCAGTTCCAGCACGCGCGCATCGATGTCGGGCTCCTTGCGCAGCTTCAGCGGCGAGGCGATGTTGGCCGCCACCGTCATCGACGTGTAGTTGATGAACTGCTGGTAGACCATCGCCACGTTGCGGTCGCGCACCGACCTGCCGGTGACGTCCACGCCGTCCACCAGCACGCGCCCGCCGTAGGGCCTGTCGAGACCGGCCATCACGCGCATCAGCGTCGTCTTGCCGGCCTGGGTGGCGCCCAGCAGCACCGTGATGGCGTTGGGCACGGGTGCCA
>JACMOG010000062.1 GCA_014378125.1 Vitreoscilla sp.
CCTCGCCAGCCTCGCCAGCCTCGCCAGCCTCGCCAGCCTCGCAAGCCTCGCCAGCCTCGGCGTCCGACGGCTCGCCCGCGGCCCGCTCCGCGCGCATCGAGGCGGCTGCCGACAAACTGCGGTCCGACCCGCTGCTTTCGGGGTCGCACAAGGAACACAAGCTGCGCTGGAAGGACGACGGCAAGCGCGACAAGAAGCGCGACGACGGCTCGGCGATGGCCTGGCTCGCGGCGTTCGCGCGCTTCCTCAACGACACCAGCCGGTTCCTGTTCTGGGGCCTCGTGGCCATCCTAGTGGCGGTCGCGCTGGTCAGCGCGCGCCACCTGGTGCAGTTGCGCGCGTTTCGCCTCCGTGCGGCCGCCGAGTCGGCCGTGAGCCATGTGCGCGACCTCGATGTGCGCCCCGAGAGCCTGCCCGACGACGTCGGCGCCGCGGCCTGGGCGCTGTGGCAGGCCGGCAAGGTGCCGGCGGCGCTGTCGCTGCTGTACCGGGGCGCGCTGTCGCGAATGATCCACCGCTTCGAGGTGCCCATCACCGCGTCCGCCACCGAGGGCGAGTGCCTCGACATGGCACGCGGCCGGCTCGCGCCCGAGGCCATGCGCTACGTCACGCAGGTGGTGCGTGCGTGGGAAGCCAACACGTACGGCGGCCGCGCGCTGTCGATGGCGATGGGCGAGTCGCTGTGCACCGGCTTCGGCCGGCGCCTGGACGCCCTGCCCGCCGCCGCGGGAGGCGAGGCATGAGGTCGGCCGCGCTCCTGCGCACGCTGGCCGTGCTCGTCACCCTGCTGCTGATCGGCTGGGTGGTGGTGCACACGCGCTGGGTGGAGGTGGAGGTTCCCGACGACCCGCGCGGCCTGGCCGCCACCGACAGGCACTACTCGCTGCGCCGGGTGGTGGAAGGCGCGGGCGCGACGCTCGACATCCGCTCGTCGATGGAGCCGCTGCCGCCGGCCGGCGCCACCCTGGTCCTGCAGTCCAGCCTGTGGAACATCTTCCCGGAACGCGACGCCCGCCTGAAGGCCTGGGTGGAGAACGGCGGCCAGCTGGTGCTGGGCGGCGCATGGCGTGGCGAGAACGACCTGCGCTGGGTGCCGCTGTCGTTCGTCCAACCGCATCCCCATGCCAAACCCGGCGTCGCGAAGCCAGCCGCCGCGGCGGCATCGGACGCCGACGACGACCAGGACGACGACGGGGACGTGCCCGCCACGCGTCGCCAGCCCGACGACCAGGAGCAACAGAAGCGCCGGCTGGCCCGCCTGTTCGACCCGCGCCATCCGTACGCGTACTGCGCGGATTTCGACGAGACCGAGGCCACCACGCGGCCCGCGTTCGAGCCCGGCCGCGTGTACCGCGGCTGCGGCTATACGGGCAAGCTGCGCACGCTCGATCACGTGGCGCCGACCTGGATGCTGGCCAACGCGAAGGAGACGCTGGCCATCCGCGTGCCCGTCGGCCGCGGCAGCGTCACGGGCCTGGCCCCGACGCTGGTCACCGACAACCACGGCATCCTGCAGAACGACAACGCGTTGATCGCCGCGGCGGTGCTGCAGCTCGCGCCGGGCCGCGTCGTGTGGGTCGTGGAGGACGAGAAGCGCGAGCCACTGCTGGGCTGGATGTGGCACGAGGCGCGCACGCCGTCGCTGCTGGCGCTGGCCGCGATGGCGCTCGCGCTGTGGCGCCTGATGGTGCGCTTCGGCCCGCGCGAGGCCCAGCCGCCGCGGGCGCGCCGCTCGATGGGCGAGCAGGTGCGCGGCACCGGCCAGTTCATCGCCGGCACCGACCCGCGCGCGCTGCACGCGGCCACCCGCCAGGCCTTCGATCAGGTGGCCCGCACCCGCGTGGAAGACTGGCCCGCGCTCGACGACGCCGCACGCGTGGAGGCGCTGGCGGCCTTCGTCGCCCATTCGCACGCCATCGACCAACCGCTGCTGCTGCAATCGATGAATCTCGGCGCGAGTGCCACGCCCGCACAGATCCTCACGGCCACCG